>JAAHGS010000149.1 GCA_010692645.1 Symploca sp. SIO2E9 | reverse complement strand
CGTAGTACCACTGGTTTTGAGGTTTAACCATCTTGATTAGCAAGACGTGTAAATCAATGGCAGTGGGAAACTTGAGTTTGTCGTCAGGATATGCCTGATTGTGATCAAGTAAACTTTTAGTCAGCGCGAGTCCCCAGTTCCACGCATGCCGCGCAGTACCTGCGTGTTTAGCTAAAGCTATTTTAAGGTTTGGAGATCTGATTTTTAACTCAGTTTTGAATCCTAGTAACATTTGTTAGTTAATGTGAGTATTTGTTAGCAAACTGTTCACTGTTGATTAACCCTTACTGCTGCCTTGCTAACTTACTGTTCACTCGTTGTTTCTGTCCCTGGCCACCACTGAATCTTCCGCCACCACGGCTGTTCTAGCTTTGGCACTTCTGCTATTGGTTCTGGCTCTGGCGCTACGGTAACAGTTTCAGCTACTGTTTCTTCAGTTACAGGCACTTCTGCTATTGGTTCTGGCTCTGGCGCTACGGTAACAGTTTCAGCTACTGTTTCTTCAGTTACAGGCACTTCTGCTATTGGTTCTGGCTCTGGCGCTACGGTAACAGTTTCAGCTACTGTTTCTTCAGTTACAGGCACTTCTGCTATTGGTTCTGGCTCTGGCGCTACGGTAACAGTTTCAGCTACTGTTTCTTCAGTTACAGGCACTTCTGCTATTGGTTCTGGCTCTGGCGCTACGGTAACAGTTTCAGCTACTGTTTCTTCAGTTACAGGCACTTCTGCTATTGGTTCTGGCTCTGGTGCTACGGTAACAGCTTCAGCTACTGGTTCTTCAGTTACAGGCACTTCTGCTACTGGTTCTGCCTCTGGTGCTACGGTAACAGCTTCAGCTACTGTTTTTTCAGTTACAGGCACTTCTGCTACTGGTTCTGCCTCTGGCGCTACGGTAACAGTTTCAGCTACTGTTTTTTCAGTTACAGGCACTTCTGCTATTGGTTCTGGCTCTGGCGCTACGGTAACAGTTTCAGCTACTGTTTCTTCAGTTACAGGCACTTCTGCTATTGGTTCTGGCTCTGGTGCTACGGTAACAGCTTCAGCTACTGTTTCTTCAGTTACTGGTGCTTCCGCTATTGGTTCTGGCTCCGGCGCTTCTAACACCTTTTCTGCTGAAGATTTAGCAGGTTCAGATTCTGTTAGAGAGGATGAAATCATCCTGACGCTGGCAACCTTGCCACCTCTGCGTGTGATAGTGCCCATTGCCTGAGAAAGCCGACTGCAAGGAACCTTGATTGTATAGTGACTCGTTCGCATTACATGTTGACCAAGCCCAATCACTTCTATAGCTACTGTACGACTTTCGTAGTCGCTCAGATTTGTAGCACCAGTGTTAGTCATGCCTGACATAGACAAAATACCTCGAATGCAAGGTTGAAATCCTCAACAGCCTAACCAGGGCTAGGCAATATCAATCACTATTGATTAATCTTTTGGGACAGGAGAAGCGAGGCGGGAAGCTAGAGAAAAATTACCCCTACACTTTAGTTTTACTGTTAAGTTTCCGTTTATTGTTAATCAATCTTTTTCTAGTCTTACCCACTCGACGAGAAGCTTTCTTGGTTGCTAATCGCTTGGGTGAGCGTTGAAGAGGCTTGAATTTTATGATCTCAGCGCTTTTTATCATGGCAGTTTTTGACGATTGTGTCGCCATCTGCACTTCCTCCACTGGCAACTCTGAAGGTTGAGTAGGTTCAGAATCTCTCAAGGAAGATGAAACTAGAGTGACACTGACAATTTTGCCACCCATGCGCTTCAGGTACTTCATTGCCTGAGATAACTGACCCAAAGGAACTTTGAGAGTAGATTGGCTCTTTCTGATTAAACCGTTACGAAGACCTGTTACCTCTATCGCCACGGTGCGACTGTTGTAGTCTCCCAGATCAGTAGCACCAGTGATCGTTATTCCTAACATAGATCAAATGCCTCGAATCAAAAGGTGAGAAGCCCAACAGCTTAACCGTAGCTAGGCAACCTCGATTAGGCTGTTGAGCTTCCCACCAGTTTTATTGTTATTCGCTTGCAGAACTTGCAGAAGTGGATGGAACCGATTTGACGCTGGCTACCTTGCCACCGAGACGGTTAATATTCTGCATTGCCTGAACCATGCGATTGTGAGGAACCCTAACTTTATAGTTACTGATCCGCATCACATCTTGACGACAAACGCCTGTCACTTCAATCTCAACGGTGCGATCATCATACTCACTCCGAGTGGGAGTACCAGTCGTATTCATGCCTGCCATACAACAACACCTCGATATTAATACAACGTTGGGTAGATCAGAAAACTCTGAAGGCTCACAGCTGAAATAATGAAAGCTAAACTAGGCAACTTCTTTAATATCTACGATTTTGCCGCCCATCTTGTGAATGTTCTGAATTTTCTGAGACATCTGATCGTAGCCAATCTCATAGGTGGCGTTGCTCCGCTTGAAACGATCACCAGCCCCTGGTTTAACGACTGTGATCCGGAAGCGTTTGCCAGTATTATCATAGTTACCAGAACCAGTAACACTAGCAGTAATCTTAGTGGGAAGATCGGCAGCTACATCAGTAATCAGCTGCGCTTGATTGCTACTGTCACTAGTAGCATTCCCCCGCATCAGTGCAAAGGTTCGGTTAAAACCTACGTTTTTGATTCCGATTTCAGTGCTGCTACTGCGAGGGTAGGGAACTATATTCTCACCAAAGTTACTCTGATACTCGTCGCTATCGATGTAAGAATCGATCTCAGCTTCGTAGCCTTGCTGGTTATAAATTTGGACGTGTTCTGAAATTTCGCTCTGATCAAGGGGAGCACGACCTAGTAAATGCTTACAGTTGAGTTCAATAAATCTGTACTGCGAAGAACTGTAAAAAAACAGTGAACGATAAAGCTCTGATTTAGCTACCATGCTAACGAAGCCACGGACACTAATGTCACCATTGCGGAGCATGGCTTCAGCACTAGAGAGGCGTTGACCATCCATTAAGTGCTGGTTACCTAAAACCTGTTTATAAACCGCCCTAATTACCGCCTGCAAATCATCTTCAGTTGCGCTAGCCTGCAATTCCATCGGGTCAGCATCTGTTATCCAGAGCATTGAAATTCCTCCTATTTGTTATTGGTCATTTGTTATTTGTCAGTCGTCAAGGAACAACTAACAACTGACAAAGGTCAAAAAGTATCAGGCAACCTCATTTATACTGAGAATTTTGCCACCCTTTCTCTGAATATGGCGAACTTGCTGAGGAATTTGGTCATATCCGACCACGTATTCAAGTTTGCTCAACTTGTTCAACCTTGCAGAAGCAGTATTTGCTGCAACAGTGATCTTGTAGCGTTTGCCGGTGTTTCCATAGGCTGCGCCATTACCAACTGCTGGTGGTTTCACTGTAGTTGACAGATTCCCAGCCACAGTAGAAATTAGCTTAGCCTGGTTATCGCGATCGCTGGCAGCAGCGCCCCGCATTAAGGCAAAACCGCGAGTAAAGTTGGAATTTTTGAAGCCAACTTGGGTTTTAATGCTACAGGGGTAAGGGACAATGTTTTCTCCAAAATTTTGAAGATACTCATCGCTACAGAGATAAGAATCAATCTCTGCCTCGTAGCCCTGTTGATTGTATATACTGACATGCTCTGAAATCTCCGCCTGGTCTTGGGGAGCACGACCCAATAAATGCTTAAAGTTGAGTTCAATGAATCGATAGGGCGAAGCTGGGTAGAAAAATAGGGATTGATACAGAGAGGATTTAGCCACCATGCCTACAAAGCGTCGCACACTAATCTCGCCATTGCGAAGCATTGATTCAGCACTAGAAAGGCGCTGGCTATCCATCACATGCTGGTTGCCCAAAACCTGTTTGTAAACTGCCCGAATCACTGCTTGCACATCAGCTTCAGTGGCATTGGGTCTTAGTTCTAATGGGTCAGTTTCAGTTACCCAGAGTGTCATTTAAATTCCTCCTAGTGTGTATTTTTGATTTGCCATTGTTGTCATTAGTCATCTTTGCTGCACCGATAACAATCAATAACAAGCCTTAGACAACCTCAGCAATTTCCTCGATCTTGCCGCCGCTTTTATGAATGTTGCGAACTTCCTGATTCATTTGGTTATAGTCAACCACACGTTCCACCTTGCTATATTTATTGAGCCTGGCAGCGGCAGTTGCTGTATAAAAAGTGATGCGGTAGCGTTTGCCTGTGCTACTAGAGGCGGCACCGTTACCTATAGCAGGAGGCTTGATTGGAGTTGCCAAATTTGCTGCCAAAGAGGGAATGAGCTTTGCCTGGTTATCACTATCACTGGTAGCCGGTCCCCGTAACAATGAGAACATGCGATTGAAGCCCTCATTTTTGATACCAGCTTGGGAGCGAATGCTGCGTGGATAGGGAACTATACTCTCGCCAAAATTCTGGAAGTATTCGTCGCTATCTATATAAGAATCAATCTCAGCATCGTAGCCTTCTGCCTTGTAGATGGCGACATGCTCAGTAATTTCTGCCTGATCCTGGGGAGGACGACCCAACAAATGTTTGAAATTCAGCTCGATAAAGCGATATTGGGAAGATTTGTGGAAAAACAGTGATTGATATAGACTGGATTTGGCGACTATCGCCACAAAACGACGCACGGTAATGCGACCGTCACGCAGCTCGGCTTCAGCGCTGTATAGGCGCTGACTATCCATCACATGCTCATTACCCAAAACTTGTTTGTAAACTGCCCGAATCACCCCCTGCAATTCAGATTCAGGGGCATTGGGTCGCAGTTCTACTGGCTCAATTTCAAAGGCATCTAAGCCGAGTGTGGCTGACTGTGCTAAATTTCCCATTAAGATTCCTCCTAATTAGTTATTGGTTATTGCCTATTCGTCATTTGTCATTTGTCATTCACTAATTAAAATCAACAACAAATAACTGATCACAAACAACGAACAAAAATCATTAGAGGTCTTCATCAATGCTGAGGATTTTCCCACCAGTGCGATGAATGCTTTTAAGTTGCTGAGGCATTTGTTTGTAGTCAATCAGGCATTCACGCTTGCTAAACTTACTCAGTTGAGCCTGCTTAGCTGAGGTTGAATAGGTGATCTTGAAGCGCTTGCCCGTGTTGGCATAGGCAGCGCCATTTCCCACTGCAGAAGGCTTGATCGGGGTAGCCATATTTGCCGCCAAAGAGGGAATGAGCTTAGCTTCTTTGGAGCGATCGCTAGTAGCTGGTCCCCGTAGCAAGGAGAACATCCGATTAAAGCCCTCGTTTTTTATACCGGTTTGGCTGATAATTGCCCGGGGATAGGGAACTACGTACTCACCAAAATTTTGGTAATACTCGTCGCTATCGATATAGGAATCGATCTCAGCCTCGTAGCCCCCTTCTTTGTAAATGCAAACGTGTTCAATAATCTCCGCCTGATCCTGAGGAGGACGTCCTAACAGGTGTTTGAAGTTCACCTCAATGAACCGATTCTGAGAAGAGGAGAGGAAAAACAGCGACTGATAAAGCTCTGATTTTGCCACCAAACCGACAAATCCACGCACTGTAATGTCGCTATCCCGGAGTAGGGCTTCAGCGCTGTATAGCCGCTGAGAATCCATTAAATGCTCATTGCCCAGTACCTGCTTGTAAACGGCACGAATTACAGTCTGCAGGTCATCTTCAGTGGCATAGGGGCGTAACTCTAGGGGGTCTACTTCACAAGCATCTAGACCTAAGGTAGCTGACTGAGCTAAATTTCCCATGGTAAATATCTCTCGTCTTAAAACTTTTGAGTGGAAAAAACCCAACTTGAGGAACTCTCAGCAAATCATGAGCCACTAGCACAGAGGCACCAGTTGGTTGGGTAATTTATGGTTTGGAAGTACCTTAGGAGACCTCTGTGATGCTGACAATTCTCCCACTAGTACGATTAATCCGCTGAATCTGCGGCGTCATTTTGTCGCCAGGAACAATGTACTCAACTGTGCTGCGGCGACGACGGCTGCCAGCTGTTGCTCCTTGCACTACAATCTTGAAGGTCTTTTCGGTGGCATCGACATAAGCACCTAAACGACCACCTGACATCGGCTCGACAATTTTATTGGTGCTATTGGTTGCCACTGCTTGCACCAAGCAAGAAGCTTTAGTAGCACTGTCAACCTCTGCTAGTCCTCGCAACAGTGAGAGGGTGCGGTTATAACCGATCTGTTTTTGACCTGCCTGAGTACTGGCACCACGATAGAAAGGCACAGTATCATCACCAAAGTTGGCTTGATACTCCTGACTATTGATGTAAGAGTCAATCTCAGCCTCGTAGCCCTGCTCAATGCAAATGCGAATATGCTCAGCAAGTTCTTCCTGAGTGAGGGGAGCACGACCCAAAAAATGTTTAAAGTTGAGTTCAACGAAGCGGTAGGGGGCACAAGTTTCAAAATACCGGGCGCGATAGAAGTCTGATTTGCCCACAGCCCGCACGAATTCCCGCACACTGATGCGTCGGTCTCGCAATTGCGATTCTGCATTCACCAGACGCTCGCTCTCCATAACGTGGGGGTTGCCCAGAACCTGCCGATAAACCGCTCGAATTACTGCCTCCACCTCATCATTGGAACTAGTCGGCCAGAGTTCGGTTGGACCACTAGAAAAGGCATCCAAGCCAAATTTGACAGTGGGAGCTGTACTCACCATGTTCAGTTTCTCCTAAACTGCTTATTATTAATTGGTTAATTGACAGAAATTATCTTCTGCATAAGATGCCTAGATACCAAACCCGATGACTCCCCGCGCCTAGAAGGCGGGGATTCTAACAATCGGAATCTGGGAGTAGTGGCATCTGCTGTGCACTCACACAAGTACTTTACCCAAGCTTGAAATCTTCTTATTCAACAGGGGTAATACTGGCAATCCTGCCGCCTTGTTGGTGAATCCGCTGGTACTCTTTGGAGAGCTGATCAAAGGGCACCAGAAATACCTGGTTACTGCGCCGGAACCGGGAAATGCGATTGACGGCACCAGGTGAACTATAGGCTGTAACTTCGACGCGGAAGACCTTGCCTTCGGCACTGGCTCCCACACCGTGACGAGTCCGAGAACCCAGTGCTGGCTCTTGGAATGACCAGCCATCCGATCCAACTGAGGGTGCAATCACAGCGGTAGGAATGGCTTGAATCACCAACTTGTTCAAACGCGGTTTCTTGCCTGCTAGGTTACCTTTACAGTCACTGCTAGAAGCACCACGCAACAGCTGGAACATATGGGTAAATCCAACCATGCACTTACCGGTTTGGGTTTTATAGCCCCGAATAAACGGCACAGTGTCTTCCCCAAACACCTCTTGATATTCATCGCTATTGAGGTAGGAATCAATATCAGCCTCAAAACCACCCTCATCCAGGATGTTGCTGTGAAACTTCATTTCTTCATAGCTATCAGGTGCACGACCAAGAAGATGCTTGAAGTTCAACTCAGTTGCACGGTAGCGAGGGCAGCTATCGAAAAACCGAGAGCGATAAAGCTCTGATTTGGCGACTTGACGCACAAACTCACGGACGCTGATTTCGTTTCTTTTGAGTTTTGACTCTGGTACAGGGAGTCGCTCACTGTCCATGACGTAGGCATTGCCCAATACCTGTCGATATACTGCCTTGATTATGGCTTCCACTTCTTCATCAGAGCGCCCTGGCCATAGCTCGAACGGCTCTGTTTCTTCAAATAGACTGACGCCTAATTGGGATGCGGGTCCAAAAACCATTGAAACCTTCTCCTAGTTGTCAACAGAATCAATTTTCTGAGAATTGCTACCAAAGATATTAAAAAACTTAATGATTCTTCACAGATAGTTCACCCTAACGTAATTTAGAGTGAACCCAATTTACCTGAGCTAAACCTTTAAAGTCTTTACACCTTCGCAATCTCCTTTATACACCGCTGCCAAAACCCCAAATCATGAAGAATTGTTGCTTTGTTTGTGATTGTTTAATGGAGTTACTCATTTCCCTGCAATCCTCTGAAATATTAAAGACGCGGGGACACGGTGACACGGGGACGCGGGGACAAATTGGATGGGGATTTGACCCCAACCAATTTTATGCACCGTATAGACGGTGGGGTATTTAACCCAAATTAATTTCGATAACTCTTTTGGAGGTTGCGCTATGACAAGAATGCTATTTTCCTACAATCATGCCAAATCTGGTGAAGCTTGGAGTCATGAGCAATTCCAGAAACTGATAGCGGCGGCACTGACAGATTGTCCAGTCACAGTTAACGCCATGGAGCATGCTCACTGGTTTGTTGAAGTCAAAGGCGATGAACTGGAACCATCTCAAATCGGTCAGTTAATTGCAGCGCACATTGCCCAGCAAAGGTTTGGTTTCACCCCCCCAGTAGAGGTTTTAGCCTTAGGTGGTCAAAAAACTGCCCCTAGCACTTTCTCGGCATTAGGCGTAGGAGACTGGGGGGTTGATGTAGTGGAAACCCACAATGCCCAATCCTTTTTAGATGGTATCGCTTGGAGTGCAACCGTGCAATCAAAAGACCCTAATGTTATATTCAAAGTTATGAGTATTTCAAAGAAATGACCTTGACTTGTGGGGAGTTAATTAGGGAGACTTAATTAATTGTAGGATGGGTAGAGCAATAGCGAAACCCATCATAATCTATACTGCTGTTGGGTTTCAAGCCTCTTCTTACGAAAGTTGTTCATGGGGGAAACCCCCAAGACCACACTTTCGCGCAACCCAACCTACAACTCTGAAGGTTCCGGCGCTGTAATCTTCAATTTTCAGGTGTAACTAAATTGTTTGAGTTGAGTAATTAAATGATCAAAATATGGTGCTAGAGTTTCTTGTTCACTAGCAGTAAATCGCTTCAAACTAGCAGCCTTAATACTCTCTAAACCCAATACCATCGCCTCCAGAGGCACTTGCAATTCTTGATACAACAAATTCAAATAACCAAGCCCTTCTGAACTCGTAAACTGGGTGCTGCCGCCAGCAATGCCATAGGTAATGCAGCGGAGGAAATGCCAAAAATCTCGCCAACAAGCTTCTGCCCGTGCTGGCGGATAAAGACCACCCCCTGGTTTAGTAAGATCTGGATATTGAGCCAAAACTTGCTCCCTAGCTTCAGAAACAATCTCAGTTGCAAAATCTCGCAACAACTGGGCTGTGTTTGTCAATCTTTTAGCTTCAGGTGAGATGGTTTGAATCTGTTCTAAATCAGCATCAGTGAGATAGCGGGCTTGATCATCGGCACTCTGGAGAAGTTGGATTTCCTCAGAAGTATGGGAGCATTTCCAGTTAGCAAAACTAACTATTCTGGCTTTGGCAATTAATTCCTTAACATGTTCACTCAGTTGAGTCGTCATCTTCGTATTGTTTTTGATTAATCAGAGAAATAGCCAAGGCAATCACTTGGCGAACTTCCTCAACTTCATCATTTAGTCTGATTTGCAGAGATGGCAAAGCTACAGAGTCGCCAATTTTTCCTAGCGCTAAAGCAGCAGCTCTTCTAACTTCAGTGCTAGCATCTTCAAGCAATAAAATCAGCTTAGGTACAGAGTCTCCAGGAGCGAGTATCCCCAAAGCACTAGCCGCTTCAGCACGAACAACTGCTGCTTGATCTTTAACAGCCGATGCCAAAACCTCTAGCAAACTTTCATCTGCCTGTTCTTGTTCTTGAGCGATATTAGTAATTGCACTCACCACAGCAGTTCTGACATCAGCCGATTCTGAGTTCATTGCCCCATACAGTTGCTCGAGCGCTTCTGCACCGATAAAGGTAATTGCCCAAGTTGCATGACCTTTTGCTGTTCCTGGGTAATTACCAGCTAAGATCTCCAGTAGTGCTGTCACTGCTGCGGTTCCCATCTTGGCTAAAGCACCAGCTGCAGAACTTCTAGCAACAGTATCTTGATCATTTAGTAAGGTTTGGATCAGTGTAGAGATTGCTTGGGGATCGCCGATTTTAGCCAAAGCCTTCCCACAAGAGCGCCTGACTACTGGATTCGGGTCATTTGCCAGAGACTGTAGTAAAAAAGGAACCATTGGTTTGCCAATCTTGCCAAATGCCTCAACAAAGCCAAATCTGACCATCCCCCGCTGATCAGCTAAAGCAGCAACAAGGCGCTGTAACTGCTGCGAGTCATGACTCTCAAAGGTTCCTGCCAGCAATTGTTCATTTACCTGTGCCAACAAACGGTCTGTTTCCACTTGCTCCAAGGTACTTTCTTGAGAATTCTGCATGCTTACTCAGCTGTTGAGGAAGAAGCCATTGCCGCCTGTTGAGAGCGAACATTCTTAAGTGCCTGATCAATTTTGGCAATCTCAGGATGTTGCTCCAGCTTAGCCATTACTTGTTTCTTTGGTAATTTAACCTTTTTCGCCATTTCCAGAGAATCGTTGATAATGCGCTCTCTGTATTGTTCTAACCCAGCAATCACTTCCTCAACTTGTTGTAAAGATACTGTTGCTTCTTGATTGTCTGACATAATCTTGCTCACTTTCTAACCACTAATTACCTAGAATATCGCGTCAACAGTCAATCGACTGGGGATAACAGCGATTTGTTTATTAGACATCTCCAATAATTATTCTAGAACCCTTATGCTACCGTTCCCAAATCGAGGTTTCTGGAGATGTCTATTGTTGATTGTTCATTGACCTATGAACCATCAACCAATAATCATCTTCCCAAATTCAGCCATCTATTGGTAAATTTTTAAGAAATGTTAAAAATAAAGTCGCTGAAATTATTATGGATATCGATCAAATCCAAGCCTTCTTGAAAAGTCCAAATTCTCAGGAGCGCCTTAAGGCGCTCACAGAATTGAGACAATATGATTCAGAGGTAGCAATTCCTCTGCTGATGAGTAAGTTAAAAGATCCAGAGTTTTTGGTACGCTCGTTTGTGGCGATGGGACTGGGAAGGAAGCAGAGTACACAATCTTTTGCGGCTTTGTTAGAGATGATGAAATTTGATCGAGACCCGAATGTGCGAGCAGAAGCTTCCAATTCCCTGTCCATGTATGGGGAGGAGGCCCTATCTCACCTAGTCCAGAAATTTCACCAAGACGAGCATTGGTTGGTGCGCCGCAGCATTCTCGCCGCAGTAAGTGAGATGCACTCTCCAGAAGAATTATTTGATATCTGTATTTGTGCTCTGGCAGGGGAAGATCTAACTGTACGCGAAGCCGGAATTGACGCCTTGGTTCTACTGGCTGACTCTGGCAAACAAACTGAGGTATTGCAGCAACTGCTGCCACTTAAAAACGAGCAGTGGTGGCGCATCAGGGCGCGCGTAGCCTCTGCCCTGAGACGATTTAATGACCCTCAAGCTAAAGCAGCTTTGAGCGATTTAATGAAAGATGAAGATCATCGGGTAGTAGCAGCCGCCTTAGAAAGTTCACTGCCCGGTTGATAGTTAATTATGTCTTAAGTAAACCTCCATGAGCCATGAACAATGAACAATATTAAGGATTGTTTCTTTGTTTATGAGAAATGAGACAGGTGTTATCAGTCTATCCTATCCTCTGTGAGGGTTTTAGTATGCGAGTAATCATCTATGTACAGACCTTTCCTGGAATACCTAGAAAAAGAGCTATTTGAGCGTTTTGAATTACAAAGTCAGCCAATTCCCCCAGGTTTAGAGCGTCAGACCAGCGATCGCGGCAAACATCAGGCAACTATTGAGAGTTGGTGCTATAAATGCCCACAACTACGCAAAGTTCGCTACACATACATTGATGGCGGCGCAGCGTCTCAAGTTTTCAACAGCGTTATTTATCCAGATCACTGTTACGATATCCCTTTATTAGGCATTGACTTTTTATCCTTTGGCAAAAAGAAAATCATCGTTGTACTAGATTTTCAGCCACTATTTAGAGACGAGGAGTATCAGGAAAAATATATCGAGCCAATGCGAGAAATTCGCGACCGCTATGATAAATTGGCACAAAACTTGGAGATGAAGTTTTATGATGCTAATCAATATTTCTCGAAGTACTTGCTGTTTGCCAAAACTGATGCTGAGACTGTCCAGACAGGGTTATTTGAAGCTTATAAAGATTACTTAGATTTGTATTGGCAGATGCTGGAGCAAGCAGTGCCACTAACTAATCAAGAAGATATTGAGCGCATTGTTAAAGCTCAGAAGGACTACGACCAGTATAGTGCTGACCGAGACCCAGCCTCAGGTCTGTTTAGTAGTTACTTTGGTCACGAGTGGTCAGAGCGTTTCCTCTATGAGTTCTTATTTGAAGATGCTAAACCTTTAGCTGTAAGTCAAAGCAAAAAATGACCCTTTATCAGCCTTTTCTAGATTATGCGATCGCCCTATTAAAGGATCGCCTCCAACTAGAATCCTACCCCATTCCGGAGGGTTTTGAGCGTAAGCAAGCAACAGTGGGCAAGGGCAAGAAACAAGAAGAAGTTGTTACCACCAGTTACGCCTTCGCTGCTCCTAAAATCAGGCAGATCCGTGCAGCTCATGTGCAGGGAGGAAGCTCGCTACAGGTATTGAATTTTGTAATTTTTCCGCAGCTCAAGTATGACCTGCCATTTTTTGGAGCTGACTTAGTAACATTGCCAGGGGGACACCTGATTGCCCTTGATATGCAACCGCTGTTCCGGGATGATCCGGCTTACCAGGCAAAGTATACCGAGCCGTTGTTGCCCACTTTTAAAGCCCATCAGCAGCATTTGCCTTGGGGAGGGGATTTTCCAGAGGAAGCTAGACCATTTTTTTCCCCTGCCTTTCTGTGGACAAGACCTCAGGAAACAGAAGTTGTAGAAGACCGGGTTTTTGCTGCTTTCTGCGACTACCTTCAAGCTTATCTGGATTTTACTGAGCAAGCCCAAGAGGTTACAGATTCTCAATATTTAGAAGAAATTCTACAAGCTCAACTGAGCTACCTACGCTATCGAGCCGAGAAAGATCCAGCTAGGGGTATGTTTAGGCGCTTCTATGGCCCTGAGTGGACGGAGGAGTATATTCACGGCTTCCTGTTTGATTTAGAGAGGAAATTGGCAGGAGTTGGTTAAAAAATTGAGTACTAACTCTTCTTCTTCAGGAAAGTATATAAACAGACAGATAGATGTTTCCTTGTTATTAGGGGCGAATGGTAATTTGCTCTATTCTTTGGTGAAGATTTCACGCTTTCCTTTTAAAATGTAACTGTGTAATCTTCACTGCAATTAGTGAAGTTATTGAAATTAGTCTTAATAATTTATTGAGAAGAGTTTCTGATTATTACTATTTATTTAGAAAGCGAGACTTTTGTCAGCCTCATCATCTAGCTTCAAGATTAGTCGAGTAAGTACATCTACTTAACTACCAAGCATCAAGTCAAGCATCAATAATAAAGGAGATTTTACAAAATGGCTATCCCTCTGCTAGAGTATGCTCCCTCAAGCCAAAACCAGCGCGTAGTTGGATATGAAATTCCAGGGGATGAGCAGCCGAGAATATATACCCTCGAAACTTTACCCTCGGCAGATGAAATAGATGAGTTGATTCGGGCAGCCTATCGCCAGATTTTTAACGAACAACAAATACTCAAAAGCAACCGCCAAACTTTTTTGGAATCTCAACTGAGATTTGGTCAGATTACAGTGCGAGATTTTATTCGCGGTTTGGCAAATTCTGAGTCTTTCCGGCGGCGTAATTATGAGACTAGTAACAACTACCGGTTTGTTCAGATGTGCGTCCAGCGTATCCTAGGACGCGAGGTTTACAATGAACGCGAAAAGCTCTCTTGGTCAATTGTGTTGGCAACTAAAGGGTTACAAGGCTTTATTGATGCCTTGCTCGATAGTGATGAATATATGAGTAACTTTGGCGATTATACGGTGCCCTACCAGCGGCGGCGGATTTTGCCCCAACGCACTCAAGGAGAGTTGCCCTTTGCCAGGATGCCTCGCTATGGTGAAGACCACCGCAAAAAGTTGGAAGCATTGGGCTACTTCTCAGGAAAAATCTGGATCCAAAGCTCATCCCTGCCTCCAAAACCTGTGCGCTTGCTGGGAGGCGCAATCGCCATCAGTGGCGGCGTAGTCTTAGTGGGTGGCTTGATTGCTATTGCTTTATCTGCCTGGGGCATTATCACCCTCTAGTACACTCTGGCATAAATAATCAAACAATTTGTAAACTTCAAAGACTATCGCAGAAGGGAGTACAGGGGCGTGGGAGTTGAACAATTGCCTCTGTAGCTGGTTGAGCTTGGAAATAGTGAGAAATTTCACTATCTTTAATTTGCGTTGTAACACTCTTCAAAGACTTAACAAGATGTAACAAATAAACACCCAGCATCATTGTATAAAAGTTACCTGAAGGGTAAAAATAACAGGCAAAAGCCAATCAGCACTTCGTTTGAACAGCGTTTGTTGGTCTCTAAGACAAGCATTAAGTTTTCTCAGATTTCTTAAAACCTTCCCGTTTTGTTGCCTGGTTGACATAACAGGATTACTAGAGACCAAATTGACCTAGAATCTTAATGAGGCTAGGAGCTGTTATTAACCTCTCCAGGCAGCTCGAACAGCATCAACTGGCCGAGTTGATCTGAAAATTTTCAAGTAGACCCAAACTAATTCAGAAGTAATTAGGAGATTTCATCAATGTTTGATGCCTTCACCAAAGTGGTTTCTCAGGCAGATGCGCGGGGTGAATACCTGAATCCAGGTCAATTGGATGCCCTGATGGCAATGGTTAAGGACAGCAACTCGCGGATGGATGTGGTCAACCGCATCACCAGCAATGCTTCTAGCATTGTTGCTAACGCTGCTCGTTCCCTGTTTGCAGAACAACCACAGTTGATCAGTCCCGGTGGCAATGCCTACACCAGCCGTCGTAATGCGGCTTGCTTGCGCGATATGGAAATTATCCTGCGGTATGTCACATACGCAATATTTGCTGGTGATGCCAGTGTTCTAGATGACCGCTGCCTCAATGGTTTGCGTGAAACCTATTTAGCACTGGGTACTCCTGGCGCTTCCGTAGCAGTTGGCGTGCAAAAAATGAAGGATGCCGCAATTGCGATCGCTAATGATAAGAATGGTATTACCCCTGGAGATTGCAGCAGTCTGATGGCTGAACTGGGTGGCTATTTTGATCGCGCTGCAGCAGCAGTTGCCTAAGCCAACTACTCGCTATTAGCTCAAGAGTACAAGCAGCTGGCAAGAAGTTTAATTCTTGGTCAGAAAATAAAAATCTGTAAAACACTAAGGGAGATACCTTAAAAATGAAAACCCCCCTGACTGAAGCGGTTGCAGCCGCAGATTCCCAAGGTCGCTTTCTGAGCAACACAGAAATTCAAACAGCCTTTGGTCGATTCCAACGGGCTTCAGCTTGTTTAGAAGCTGCAAAAGCTTTAACTGCCAAAGCTCAGAGCCTGACTGAAGGTGCAGCTAGTGCAGTATATAGCAAGTTCCCTTACACCACCACTACGCCAGGGCCAAACTATGCTTCTACTCAAGAAGGAAAAGCCAAGTGTGTTCGTGACATCGGCTACTACCTGCGGATGATCACCTACAGCTTAGTAGCTGGTGGTACTGGACCAATGGATGAGTACCTGATTGCTGGAATTGCTGAAATCAACCGCACTTTCGAGTTGTCTCCCAGCTGGTACATCGAAGCTCTTAAGTATATTAAGAACAGCCATGGTTTAAGTGGTCAGCCTGCTACCGAAGCTAATAACTATATCGACTACGCCATCAACGCTCTAAGTTAATTGAGCATCTTGCCTGGAAAGGCAAGCGGGTGTTAGTCAATAGCTAGCGGCTGTTTACCTTTCCGGGCATTGTTTTCCCAAAATCATTCCTAATACAGAAATTTTTGTAATTATTAAAGTAATATTCCCCTTGCTCACCAGTTTGGTTCATGTTGAACTCTAGTCCTAACAATTATGCTGAGGTTGATATACCCGAGTCTTTGACCAAAAAAATGGGTCTGGTGCCTCCCCCTTCTAGGGGGACTTTCAGCAACCAGCGTTTTTGATAAAGAAGCTAGACGAATATTCAAAGCTGAAGTAGAATAAGGGCAAGGAGGCAAACAAGTGT
>JAAHGS010000148.1 GCA_010692645.1 Symploca sp. SIO2E9 | reverse complement strand
TCTAAAATCCCCTGATAACTCTTCCTTGCCAGCATAGGCAAGGCAGTGGATCAGGATGTCAATCTTACCCCACTGTTGGGAAATAGTCTCAAAAGTTGCTTCGATTTGGGCATCATCCTCGACATTACAGGGTAAAAAGATACTGGGTTGAAGGGGTTCTACCAGCTCTTTTACTTTCTTTTCAAAGCGACCCTTATCATCAGGTAGGTAAGTGATACCCAAATTAGCGCCAGCTTGGTGCAACTGCTGAGCTATGCCCCAAGCGATGGAGCGGTTGTTGGCGATGCCAGTGACAATAGCGTTTTTTCCAGTCAAATTAAGCATAATTTTTATGATATAAGAGAATCTCCCAAAACGTTGCCCTCAAACCAATTGCTCAATTTCTAGTCCCAGCGAAACTGACAAGTTTGCGCATAAGGTAATATCTTATACAAAAAGAACTGGGAGTCAGTCGATTATGCTTGGTTACAGTCAGGGTGTCTTAAAACCGGTTCTTGAACTTCAAGTTTCACCGGAAATTAGTTGACACCAATTCTACAAGGCATTGGTGCAGGAGAAAAGAATATGGTTGCAACGCAAGATAGACCACTAGCAAACGTGTTTCGTCAAATGGGAGGTGGAGCTTTTCCACCAGTCGTTGAAAGCTTTGAGCGAGGCAAGACAATTTTCTTCCCGGGGGATCCAGCAGAAAGGGTCTACTTTTTGATGAAAGGAGCTGTTAAGCTCTCTAGAGTTTATGAGGCAGGGGAAGAAATCACTGTGGCACTGTTACGCGAGAATAGCGTCTTTGGCGTCCTCTCGCTGATTACAGGACACCGCTCTGATCGTTTTTACCACGCGGTTGCTTTTACGCCAGTAGAGCTGCTATCTACCCAAATTGATCACGTAGAGAAAGCTCTCCATAACAACCCAGAGCTATCGATATTAATGCTGCGGGGGCTATCATCTCGGATCTTGCAAACAGAAATGATGATTGAGACTTTGGCTCACCGGGATATGGGTTCTCGATTGGTCAGTTTTTTATTGATTCTCTGCCGTGATTTTGGGGTTCCCAGTACCGATGGCATCACAGTTGACCTAAAATTATCCCATCAGGCGATTGCCGAAGCAATTGGCTCTACTCGAGTCACAGTTACACGCTTACTGGGAGATTTACGCACCGAAGGCATGATTTCTATTCACAAGAAAAAAATTACCGTTCACAACCCAGTAGCTTTAAGTCAACAGTTCACTTAAAATTTGCACCAATCCAGACAAGTGAGGAAAGTTCTAGCTGCTAATTGAATCAGCACCGTCCAGTTTATTTGGACGGTGTATTACCCTTGTGGCTAGGGGTGACTTTTTCAACGCCTAACATTGACATCTCCCTTAAATATATGATTTAAATGCATAACAGCTTATCGACAATTAGTTATGGCTTGATTTCTTTATTAATTGACTGCTTAAAACATCATTGTTGTAGGTCAATTTTGCTATTTTTAGTTTATATATTCTACAGCCAAAAAACTTCTCGTTCAGCAAAGAATGCGCCTGGTTAACAGCAGAGCGTGCTTTTCATCGACGGGATAAATTCTCGTGGATGAAAAGCTACTTTTTTGGTAGGCTGTATCTGGAAAGACTCAGACTATTCGATGACCAGCGCTTACATTCTAATAGTGGCAATTTTAGTGTTGGGAGGCTTGCTTGCAACACTAGGTGATCGCATTGGCACGCGAGTAGGCAAGGCACGGCTGAGTCTATTTAACCTTCGTCCCCGCCAGACAGCAACAGTGGTTGCCATTATTACTGGTAGCCTTATTTCTGCCTCAACTCTAGGAATTTTGTTCGGCTTGAGCGAGTCTCTGCGGGAAGGGGTTTTTGAACTCGATAATATTCTCCGAAAACTCAGACACACTCGTGGTGAGGTTAACGAAATTAATCATCAGAAAAGTCAGGTGGAGAGTGAATTGGCTCAAGCCAAAGCGCAACAAGCTGAAGTTCAGAAGCGTCTCGAGGTAACTAATAGCAATTTTGAGCAGGCCCAAACTCAATTGAAAAAAGTATCTGGGCAGGCTGCGGTGCTGCGACAAGAAATTGGTTCACTTTTAGATGAACGCCAGGAACTGGTGAAGCAGCGCAATCAACTCAATGAGCAAATCGCCCAACTAAATGAGCAAGTTGCTCAACTAAATGAGCAAATTACTCAATTAAAAGAGCGAGTCTCTCAAGGTGAACAGGAACTTCTCAAACGAGACCAAACTATTGTTGAACGCAATGCTCAACTGGCAGAGCAAGACCAGGCAATCGCCAAACTTGATCAAAAAATTGCTCAAAGGGACCAAGTAATCGCTCAGCGCCAAACCAGCCTCCAAGAACTTGAACAGCAACTTACACAAAAGGAACTTCAACTTGCTGATCGAGACCAACAACTTGAAAAACGAGGCAAGCAACTGGTTTTTTTAGAGAGAGAAGTAGCAATTCTGGAGCAGTATTATCAAGACTATCAAGTGCTGCGTCAAGGCAATGTCGCTATTGTACGCGGTCAAGTTTTGGCATCAGGGGTTGTGCGCATTACCCAACCGCAAGCAGCAACTCAGGCAGTCGATCAACTGTTGCGCCAAGCAAATCGAACCGCGATAAAAATCACTCGCTATGAACAAGATAATTCCCAGGAGCCACTAGTACAAATTACTGAAGCACAGGCTCAGCAGTTAATAAACCAGATTAAGGATGGTCGAGACTACGTAGTGCGTATTCTCTCAGCTGGTAACTACGTACTAGGGGAAAACCCAATTCAAGTCTTTGCTGATGCCGCTTTCAATCGAGTTGTCTTTCTGGCTGATGATGTTTTAGCTACCACCTCCGTTGATTCCTCCACCATGACTAATGAGGAAATCCAAAAGCAGCTCGACCAATTGTTGACAGCATCCCAATTTCGTGCGCGCCGTGCTGGGATTCTGGGAGATATACAACTTGGAGATGGTCGTACCATTAGAGTTATTCGCTTTATTGAGAAGCTTGAACAGTATGATCAACCAGTGAATGTAAGTGTTCTGGCTACTGAAGCAACCTACACTTCTGGTCCATTGAGAATTAAACTGGTGGCTACTCAAAATGGAGAAGTGGTTTTCAGTAGCTAAGTATTGAAGGAGTTACAGGAGTTAGCGCCTCTGCTGCAGGAGTCAAATAGCTACCGCCTTCAGCTAGCCTATAACAGGCTAAGTATAGCACTACGCATTTAGGTTAGGACATTTCTAAATCCAGCAAACCCTTTGTCAGATAAATATCAAAAATGATTTTAGGCTTTGATCCAGGTCGTGATAAGTGTGGTTTAGCCCTAATGAGCAGGGAAGGGCAATTGCTTTACCACCAGGTTGTCCAGTCACAAGATGCGATCGCAACTATCGACAAATTGTCTGGGCAGTTTGCTATTGATACTATTGCCATGGGTAATCAAACTACTGCCAAGAAATGGAAACAGCTTCTTAGCAGCAACTTACCAGCCTCGGTGGAGATTGTTCTGGTAGATGAGCGCTACAGTAGTTTGGAAGCACGCGATCGCTACTGGCAAATGTATCCGCCCCAAGGAATCAGACGCTTAATTCCTCAAGGAATGCGCCAACCACCACGACCAATCGATGATCTCGTCGCCATCCTCTTAATTGAACGCTACCTGGGGGTAGGGAAGTAAGGGACTAGGAGGGCAGAGCCGAAAGTATTTTTTCAGCTAAAGTTGCGCCCGTATCGTAAATGAATAGTCTCCACCTGGCTCCAACTGATAATCACACTGTTCTAAAAATCGACCCAGTGGCTCCTTAATTAAAGCACGCCCTAGAGAAGGTTGGACTGACAAATGCCCCTTGTGGAAACACCACTGAAACTGCCACTCATATTCAGCCGCTTGAACTTCTCCTGCCAGAAAGCCCTGTTGCCAAGAGTGCTGTGTAATCCTGACGTAGGCAGTAGTTTCTGGCAGATTCTTAGAACTCACTCTCAAAATAATTCTTATGAGCGTCGATGACATTTAAGTTTAACTTTGAGTTTATATCGTACTGTGGCATAAACTGTTTTGTAATCAGCAATTACACCGTATTCCTGTTGTAACCACCTATGGATTTCTCCATAGCTCTCGAATTTTTGATTGTTATCATTGAGGCGTTGTTGTAAACCTGCAAGTGCTTTGGGAGGAATAGCTGGTTTACGCCCCCCGCTGTGTTTTACCCTTAAGAGTCCTGCAATTCCTTGTTCGCGGTACTTTCTTAGCCAGTGTTGCACAGTGACGCGGTTTCTGCCAACAGTTACTGCTAAGTCTTTAACCGTTTTAATTTGACCAGTTTTGAATAGATACAGCGCCTGAACTTTTTGAAAGTTAATAGCAGTTTTTTGTTCAGCTAAGAGGGTTTTGAGTTCTTCGCTAGTTTCTTTAATATCGAGCTTGCAAACCCCAGCCATATCAATTACCTCATACTTCCGGACTGCAGCTATATGTAGTTTACCAACAAAGAAGTGTCTAGCTACCAAGGGGGCAGAATAATCTCCAGGAGAGCGACAAGCAATAATTTAACTTGATTGCAGCTTATTCCATAACAACATTAGGGTTAAAATCCATGACTTGCAGCAAGTTGCTCTCTTTAAGGTGGGGTTAAATCGCCATTTCAAAGATCCATACACCCTAAACCCTCCTTAATCAGAGCATGATTAAGCAAGATATTATGCTCTGACTCAGGTCAACCTTTAAGTCAGAGAAACTTTACATAATAACTTTCCTGAGGTCGATTCTCTAATCGAACTCTATTGAACTCTAAAGTCGGTCTCTTCCTATTGAATATTCATACTCATCAGCTGGTTCTAGAAAGTAGTCAATCCACCAGTGGGAGGGGATTGCGCTTAGTGCAGTATCTACCTCGTAGGCTTGACAAGTAGCGAAGTATTTGTATCGACCGAAGGCATCGATACCGTATACTTTCACCCACTGCTCCGGATTAAAACCTTCACAAGACATTGGACTAGAGCAAAACTCGACACTTCACTATGAGTTACTTTGGAAAAAGTAGGGAGGGTGGGTAAAACCCACCCCCCTGTAATTTAAGATTCCTTTAAAGTCAAGCCCGAAAATATTCACTACTTATTACTAGATTTTTTTACTTTTATTGTGTACAATACAATCCCTTAATCAAAAGTACAAGTTTTTTCTTTCCTCAAAGTATAAATTTAGAAACCTGGTTGAGTGAGCCACAACATGGGTCTGGTGCCTGCCCCTGTAAGGGGGAGTTTGGTTCAAATGCTTGAGAAAGCGCCTGCATGCTTTCTCGAATCAGTTGTATATAAGTCGGCTTTGCTCCATTTTTTGTAATAAAACTATTGGTGGATTTATTAAGCCTTAATTTCTGATAGCTTGTAGCTGTCCCTAGTACCTTGCATCTCAATCGGCACTCTAGAATGTCTCGACCAGTTTTATACATCGCAATTACCAACCATGGCTTTGGTCATGCTGTGAGAGCCTCTTCAGTAGCTGCTGCTATTCAAAGACGATGTCCAGAAATCTTGCTGATTCTGGTAACAACAGCACCGCGTTGGTTGTTAGAGTCTTATATCCCAGGAGATTTTATTTATCGCCCACGCTCTTTTGATATCGGTGTTATCCAAACTGACAGCTTGACGATGGATAAAGAGGCAACCTTGGAAAAACTGCGGCATATTCGTGCAAGTGCGCCAGCAATTATTGCCAGTGAAGTTAACTTTATTCGCAATAATCGAGTGAATCTGATTCTAGCAGATGTTCCACCCCTAGCAGCATCTGTTGCTCAAACTGCCGGGATTCCTTGTTGGATGATGAGTAACTTTGGCTGGGACTTTATTTATCGTGACTGGGGAGGGGAGTTTGTTGAGATTGCTGGGTGGATTAGTGAGTTGTACGGGAAGTGCACTCGCACCTTTCGTCTTCCTTGGCACGAAGCCATGAGTGCCTTCAATAAAATTACAGACGTGGGGTTAACTGGTGGTACTCCTCGCTACAGTCCCGATTATCTTCGCCAAAAGTTTGGTCTGAGTGCATCTGTAGATAAAACTGTCTTACTAACCTTTGGAGGACTAGGCATCGAGCAAATTCCCTACCAGGGACTATCTCAGTTTTCGGAGTGGAATTTCATCACATTCGCTCAGCAAGCAGCGGATTTGCCCAATATAATTAAGATAACTGATCACAATTACCGACCTGTAGATTTCATGCCGCTATGTGGGCGGGTAGTTTCTAAGCCTGGGTATAGCACTTTTGCCGAAGCCTTAAGGGTTGGGACTCCAATTGTTTCCCTCACCCGCGAGGATTTTGCCGAAGCACCCTTGTTGTTAGAGGGTATTAAAGATAGTGCCGAACACCAAATTCTGCCTGTTTCAGACTTTTTCCAGGGTAACTGGGAGTTTTTGTGCCAAACCCCGCAACCACCTAGACCATCTCAAAAGATTACCAAAGATGGAGAAGAAGCAATAGCCCAAGCAGTTGTCAGTTATTTGATGGGGGGAATCTCTTGAGTATTATGCCGCTGATTTAAGGCACGATTCCTAGCTAATAAAGGCAAGTAACTGCCATCCTTGGCTGCAGTTGAGCCCCTAGTCAAGAAGCCAGAATCTGACATTGAGAAAAAGTGCAAATGATAGTTTGCATTTTCAGATGTAAATTATAAGCAGAGCAGCCCTAAGGCTTCACCCCTAAACTCCCAGTAAAAAAGCAAATCACAGCTGCCTAGGCAAAACATCTTACCCTAGCCAGAGGTTTAATAGAAACCGCTCAGCCCTAAGGAGGTTGGCGGATAAGGATGTCAATTTCAAATTTAATGATCTCTTTATCTTTTCCAGCGATGACAGCTACCATTAATTCCCTTCTAGAAAAAAACCAACCTCAACCAGAGGCAGTCCAGCTCGACCCTAATCAAGAGAAAGCGCAGATAATCACCTTACCAGAGACGGCTAAAACAATCAAGACACCGGAGGCAACTAAGACTGCCAAGACACTCAAGACAAGCAAAGCTAATAAAACTACCAAGACACTCAAGACTTCAGAAACCAGAGAAAATTTCTCCTACTCCACCCTAGAGCTAGCAGCCAAAGATGTCCGCACGGTTATAGATCAACAAAGAGAGCAAAGTAGCTCCTTGACAACCAAGCTAAATATCTTGTTTGTCACCAACGGCGCTCTGTTTACCAGCTTGAGCATCTCTCGGCTCCTGTTTTTCCCCAGTCCCTTCAGCATTGCCGAATTACTGGGATTTTTGATCAATTTTAGCCTCCTGATCAACGCCTTTTTACCCCGCCAGCTAGCAGTCAGTCCCAATTTGGGGGATAAAAAATTCTTGGAGCGCTACCTAGTTTTGTCACCAGAAGACTATCAACTACGAATGATTGTTAATCTAGTAGAGACATATAATGCAAATAAACAGCGCCTAGAGGATGTATCCTCTTCTTTAAAGTACTCTGCCTATGTTACTTGGGGTGTTGCCTTGATTGTTACTTTGCATGTATTAGCAGCTTATGTCTTCCCTATGATTGACCTTAGTAGTTTTGGCTAGGTTCAAATTATGACTTCTCAACAAGTTCAAAACACTCCTTCCGAAGAACGGTTAAATCTACCAGAACCGGATCCAGACAACATCGCGGTTGGCAACACCCCTTCCCCAGAACAGTTAAATCTGCCGGAACCAGAGCCAAACCAGACTGAGCAACCATGCTCACAACAGTTAAATTTGCCAGAACCAGACTTGGATAATATTACTGTGTTGACGAGCAATCTGCCCAACAAGCCAATTCTGCCCTGGCACCATTACGACTCTCCTTGGAGTGAAAAACAACCAGAACACTCAAAGAACTCAGAAACAGCTCAACAGCCCCAGGAATTGTCTGAGGAGCAAGAAGCGGCACAGAGCCTAGAGGCCTCAACAGAAACAGCTCAGGCAGAGGAACTATCTTCCCAACAGTTAGTTGCTGTTGGACAAGAAGCAGTAGAAAGCTCAGAGACTTTAGCAGAAGCAATTCAGGAGGATGAAGGTGATCAAAATCAATCGATAGCTATAGCTGAGCAAAGTTCGGAAACTGAAGATGAAGAACTGCGCCAGTTGGGCTAGGGGTCGATTCTAACATTTAGAAGAGAGTAGCCGGAATTCATTATTGCATCTATGGCTGATCATCAACAGATACTGACTATTCAGACTACAGGCAAATCTTTTTCTAATATCACCTCGACAGTGCAATCTGTTGTTAATGAATCTGGCCTTGACACTGGGCTATGCACAATTTTCTTGCGCCATACTTCAGCGAGTCTACTGATTCAAGAAAATGCAGATCCAGATGTCCTTAAAGATTTATCTAACTTTTTTGCAAAGTTGGTGCCAGAAGATGGTATGAGCTACATTCATAGTGCTGAGGGACCTGATGATATGCCGGCTCACATTCGCAGTGTTCTCACTAAGACATCGGAACAAATTCCCTTTGCTCGTCGCAGATTGCTCTTAGGAACTTGGCAGGGAATTTATGTTTGGGAACATCGGCGACGTTCTCACTACCGCGAACTTGTTATTCACCTCACAGGTGGCTAAATTGAGGTTATATATGTTGTGTAGCTTCGAGCAACTATCGAGAGTATGGGAAGGGAGGAAAGAGGGGTAGGCACGGGGGAATGGGTGTATACAAACATCTCCCCACACCTCCACCTATCTCTTTCACCACCCTGCCAGAGCTGTCAGCGTAGCGGAATGAAGTCCAGATGGGGAATGCCACGAGGCTTCAGGCTAACTTTTTAGAAGTTGCTACTCGCTTGCTCCAAATAGGAAACCTAAATCCTTTGTTTTGTGGTAAAATGTCCATTTGTTTGGGTTTTTCATCTTGCTCAGTAGCAGGTACTAGCATCGAGTCTGCCTTGCGAATGACCATTTCGCCCCTTGCCAGCGCTGTTCGCAACTCAAGCCCACGTTTCCACGCACGAAATTTGCTGGCATTCCAGCGTGGATTAGCTGGATACCCGGCGAACCCTGATCTTAAGGCAGCGTGGTGAGCCTTAGGGACGGGGGTGCGGACTAACACCTTATCTGTCAAATCAACTACCATGAAGTTGTGCTCCTTGAATGCCTTACTCACACACTTCACCCCCTCTATGTTGTTTACAGAACGATTTGTCTAAATATTAAGTTAATTATATTGCATTACGAATTGTTAAGTTTGTATTGATTTTGCCAATTTGGTCGGTTTTATCAGTTATTCGGGGCTAATTGCACGATAATCTCCCCTACTTTGAGGTTGAGTCTTCCCATGTGGGGATTACTGGAGGAAAATGTGCCATCTCCGAGAACTGCTTGATAGTCTTGTGGTGACTTCTGTGCAGCGTCGGGTGCTGTTTGGAGTCGCAAAATCAGCAGTTGCTCATACTCAGCTAATTTGCTTCCCTGTAGTAATACTGTACCACCATAATCCCAAGCAAATCCATAGATTTCAAACGAACCTAATTGCTCCTGCAATTGAGCCAAAGTAGTCCCTACTCGAATACCTTGGGGAGTTTGCCAGTCACTGCCTAAGTTACGCACTTCTTGGACTTGAAGGCGGTTACTATCAGCCCAGACAATAGTGAAGGAACGCTCTGGATCTAAATTAACCCTGGTGCCTGGTTGGGTGAAGCCTTCCCCCATGTGAACTTGCTCATCCGTGAGGTGTTCTTCACCAAATAGTTTAGTGAGTTGTTGACGGCTGGTGTTACTGGTAACTGAGCCAACCCGTTCTCCTGGAATAACTATAGTATCTGGAAGGGTTTCGGAGTTGGTAGCTTCGGCAGTTGTTGTGGGAGTGGGAGCAGAAATGTTTGTCGAATAAGTTGTTGATTTGGTTACTGAATCAGGATTTGAGCATCCCATTAACAGCAGAAAGGTTAGTATTGATAAGCTTTTGGTAGGTTTAAACATTTTATAGCCCTCTATTTTTCTTCCCTGGTTGGTGGTTGCAGGAGTGAGGTAAGTCAGCAGGAAATATCAACTACGCTACAATCTGTAGCACTAACTGTACTGCAAGAAGCTAAAAAATACCCCCAACCTTTATAGTTAGGGGTGTTAATTGTCAGGGTGCATCTACCATTACTCTCTTCTCAAAGGTTTACTAAATATCCGGAGAAATTAGAATTACTATATTCCGCTACGGGATATAGTCGTGGCAAATATGGCAGCTTGAGTGCGATCGCGTAGGTTAAGGCGATTTAAAATACTGTTAACATGATTTTTGACAGTGCGCTCGGAGATATAGAGAGCTTGAGCAATTTCACGATTGTTGCGTCCTGCGGCAATCAGCTGCAACACTTCCCTTTCCCTAGGGGTAAGTACAGCCAACTCGGGAGGCGTTTCTACTGTAGGAACAGTGGCAATCGCTTTCTCAAATAGTCCTGGTCCTAGCTGAGTATAACCCTTATTAACAGCGCGAATTGCCTCGGCGAGTTCCTCTGAGGGAGTATCTTTGAGAAGATATCCTTTAGCTCCATAGCGCATAGATTGAGAAATATATTCATCATCATCAAAGGTAGTCAGTACTAGAACCTTAGTCTCTGGGAGTTGTTGATGAATAGCGCGGGTAGCTGCCACTCCATCCATCACAGGCATACGCACATCCATTAATACGACATCAGGGTTTAAGGAAAGTGCCTGTTCTAGTGCTATTTGACCATTGTCAGCTTCACCTACTATTTCTAAATCTGGTTTAGCCTCTAGTAGGCTGCGTAGCCCTTCACGGACAATGCGCTGATCATCAACCAATAATACTCGAATCATAGTCAGCTTGGCTTTGGAATTGAATTATGTCGTTTGAGATAGAGATACTGTTTGGTTTAAAAGACTTCTAAACTCTCCTTGCAGTGTGGGCATGGCTTTCCAAGCATCTCCTAAATTCAGTACAGATAGGCGAGCCTGTTGGCTTAAATTGATATTGGATTGCTCGGCAATTTCATAAACTCCAGTATTTTCTCCATTTCTTAAATAAGGATGGTAAGTTAGAACATCCTCAGATTGGTTAAAGAAGTTAGAGCATGTACGAATATATTCGTTAAAAGCTTTGTGATAAGGGGTATACTTTTCGACAACTAAATTCTGACGCTTGAAAATAGTTTCTTCATTTGACTCCCTTGAGCGATCGCTCCTATCTGAGACAAAACCCCATTCATCAAAAGCACAGCGCGGTAGTAAGGGAGCAAATTGTAAAAATTGACGGCTGTGATTCCATAAACTGAATTCAACTACTGAGAACTTCTTGGGCATCTTTAATCAGTTGTTGATTGGTTTCGATATATTCCTGAATACCAAGCCAAATCAAGGCTCGAACTACGCCTGCGATCGCAATCCATCGTCTCGGTTGGTATAAATTCAGCGCCTTCAATAGGGTCTCCAGCTCAGTCCGATGCCGTGAAAAGGCATAGAGTAGAAAATTGCTAATGTCATGTTCAAAGATAAACGGTAAACATTCACTAGCAGTTTCAGCCCAAGGATCGAATCTCGGATCGCTCAGAATATTTGCCAAAATTCCTGAACGAATTGGATGTAATCCTCCAACCAAAGCGCCATTATCTGTCGTTCTCAACAAGTAATACTCTTTTTCCATCACCTCCAAAGTTCGCCGTGGTGCAGGCAATTCCAAGGAACGAACTAATTCTCTAACCTTCAAACGTGCTTCAAAAGCTGAAGCAACTGCAACTAATCTCAGTAATTTGAGTTCTGCTTCAGAACGTTTTCCGGCTCTAACCTCATCTTCAATTTGTCTAACCTGCTGTCGCAGTTTTTCCCGTAGAGAATTTCCCTGAGTAACAAGGTAGACAAATTCCATCAGTGGTCCTTTACCGCCAAACCGAGTCCAGGCATCATCAAAGTCCAGAAATTGCGTTGGTATTTCTGTCTCCACTAAAAATTGATAAATTTCTTCCGCTTCAAGATGATCAAACTTTAGCTCCACTTCGGAAAACTTTAAATCTGTACCAGAAATACTAGTTCGACGGAAGTCTTCTTCTCGAATCGTGACGAGAGTTTTGATATTTCGATGTGACGATAGTTGCTTAACAAGCTCATCCCAACCAACATCATTCGGGGCAACGTCTAGATAGACAGCTATTGGTATTTCAAGCACATTTGCTTGTCTTGAAAGTGCCTTCGCAATACTCAAAGCCTGTTGACGACCCTCAACTACCTGCACCTGGAAACGCTGATGAGATTGAAAACAATCGTGTAGATACCTATATGCCAGAGTCGTTTTTCCTTGCCCAGAAGCACCATGAACAATTACGATCTGGTTTTCATTAAATTTCTGATTAATCTCGTTCAGCTTACTAGGACGGGGTTTATCAACCTCTGCAAGAATATGTTTGTAACGAGCTGAGATTCCAAGATAAAACTCATTTAATAATGTTTCCCGCTCTTGAGCTTCAACATCTTCATCTTTAATTGGTGTAATCGACGTAAACTCTTCAACGTAGAAGGCTTCTGGTGAGTTAATGATGAATTGGTCTCGTCCGTAGTTGATATTCTGCTGCGTCACAGGCTTATCGACTCTCGGTGGTCATAATAACTAACTTTCCTACACTAAGACCCGCCAATCTGAATATTGCCTTGTGGTTTGTTGATGATGTTCTGATCCCGCCCGTAGTTGAAATTCTGCTGTGTCATTGGTTTGCCAGGAAACGGAACTGGATTCGGCATTGATCTTTCTTTAGCAGCAGTTACACTACCCGGAAATTTTGGCTTTTTCTCCGGCTTAGCACGTTCCTGAAGAGCTGCTAATAATGCAGTCTTTGCTTCTTCCTCAGACAGGTTAACTAGATCTACATATACTATAGTATTAAGTAATCCTTGCGGCTGACATTCTCTTACTCTCACGGGGATAAGTGTTCGTTTTTTCCCCTCTGGATCTCGCGCAAATGCATCAGCCCACTCCGGTTGTGTGTACGCAGCTTCAAGATAATTCTTAGATAACACTGCGATCATCTGCTTCGTCCCAGTCGTTGCCCGTTGCATATCTAATACAAAATTGCCACCAGGACGAAAATCCCATGCTTGAAGAACAACCGTAGATTTTGCTTCTTCCAGGATCCAGGCAATCCACTCTGCCCATTTTTTATCGTGGCGGTTATAGCTGATAAAAAAGTCTTTCATTTTCGGGTGATTCTGGTGGGAATTGGACGTCTTCATAAAGTAAGGAGATAGGAAATTTAAAATCAACACTGGTTAGTTGAATTTCTTCTTCTTGGGTGTAGGCAGTTAGTTCCCACTTGTTTTGAGGAATGCGCCGGAAGCACTCAACGCTCATCTGTTGAGTATCGATTAAAAGGTATTCTTGTAAAGTTTCGATGCGGCGGTAATTAGCAAACTTGCGACCTCGATCAAAACCTTCAGTGCTAGGAGATAGTACTTCAGCAATTAGACAGGGGTAGTAAATGACTTTAAGAGCATCTTGATCTCGCTGATCGCAACTTACCATGACATCAGGGTAATGGAAAGGACCTTTCTGGGAGATACCTACTTTTACGTCAAAAACAAAGGCTCGACAGGAACTACCTCGCAGATGATTTTTTATGGTAGTCCCAAGGTTGAGGGCAATTGTTCCGTGGGCAATCGTTCCTCCTGTGATCGCAAATACTTCACCTTCAATGTACTCATATTTGAGTTGTTGGTGTTCTTCCCATTCCAGGTATTCTTCAGGGGTGAAGTATTGGGGTTTTGGTGTGGCAACCATGGTTCTTTTTCCTGCTCAGATGATTTGATCTTAGTATTGGCAAGTGAGTTAGGATGTCGAGATCAATGCACCAATGGTTTTTGTGCAAAAGGTTTTTGTTCACCAGAATGAATTGAATATAACAAGTGATGCGTAGCTTGCATGGCTTTAATTAGCTCTGGATATGGACGATCTGTGATATCAACAAGACCGATATTGTAGTTCTCGCCGTCGGGATAACGTCCAGTGTTTGGTTGATCCACCCACTGAAACCAGTGTGCTCCTACTACTTCCGGTATCGCCCCTAGATTTTCAACATAATAGCGATAGGCAACACCCCGCTGTTGATAATCGCGAACCTGCTTCAATCCTGCTGACATTCCTTGAGTTGGTACTCCAAAATGAAATTCACTTAGTAATAATGGTTTTCCGGTTAAACGATGAAATTTCTCCAGTTTCTCTTTATCTGGGAAATATTGATAGTCGTTGACACTGAAGACATCAAAAATCTGGGAAGCTCTTACCATTTCATCGGCAGCAATCCCAGCATATCGGATGCCGAGAATTAGGTGATTGGGGTCATACTTGCGGATGGCGGTATCGATGACTTGGAGATATCTCTCAAAAGCTTTATAGAAGAATAATTTGCGGCGTTGGCTTGTATCTCCTATCGCCAAATACTTCTCTAATTGGCGACGGGTTGCTGTATCCGGACCATCCAAAATCATCTGGACAATTTGAGTTTCATTTCCTGACCAAGGTGGTTCATTACCGATAAAATATCCAATTAGAAAGGGGTCATTTCTGCGTGGTGCGCACTGCGCTGCGGCAGCAACATCACTGTTGAGTACGAACTCCTCTGAGTAGACATCGGGAAACTCAGAATAAGTTATTTTTGTTTCCCAACGCTCTTCCCTGAGACGAAAAGTGTAAGGTATACGACTAGAATTGTTAATCTCCGGCGCTGATAAATTACCAGCTGTGTTGAAACCCCATGCCTGCAAGCGGCGCATTACAAGCTCAACCCAACCTTTACTCCACTCATCGCCAAATCGTCGTGATACATTCGAGAGATGGAAGGCTAGTTTAGAACCTGCGCTCTCTGGCTCTGTAGTCAACAAATCTGTTGGTGGCAGCTCTTGATAAATAGATCTTTGTTCTTGAATAGGTGTTGTTTGGCTTGGCTGTATTATATTAACGCCGACCGAGAAAAATAGGTGACCATCTGGATCAACAAACCACCATTTCCCATCAATTAACTCTACGCGAAAAAAACCTGTGCCTTGGACTTTGGTTGAGCAGTAGCCGCCATATCGGCAGTAATCAAAATCCCTCGGTTTTAATTGTTTTTCCTCTTGTTTCCAAACCTCCTGTAACTCTTCCAAGGAAGCAATTTTTCTTGGCGAACTATCTCTAATCCATTGCCCCATTTCATCAATAAGGGGTTCATCCTCAAGCACTGCATTACCAGGATAATTTTTGGTTAACCGAATTGATCTAATCTCCAGAGTTGGTTCTTTAATTGGTTCTGGTATGGTGATTGAAATCCCTTCGATCTTATTGACAGGCAAATATGGTCCTCTATTGACCATAATGTAGCCGTTTTGTAAAGAGTTAAGATACGGTGCCTGACGAGAGCTATATCTTGGTGTACGTTGGCTGAAGATTTCTAGGGGTAAGGCAGCGCGAATCCAGGCATTCTGATAAGGGTATATACTCAGAAGATTAACTCCCTCGGAAGTATGCAGCTGCACCTGAAAGCGCTGGGGTGAAGATGCTTTCATTTCCATCACCAGGAAACCAAAAGATGACCAATCATTGGGTATCTCTGAATTTAATTGTTCCAGGTTCCAGCGATATTCAGATGGAGTTTGACTATTGTCGAAGACTAAACGCTGGTTCGTAATCACCGTGACTTCGCTCTGAGCTACACTCTTGATCTGAAATACAGTAATGATCAGTAACGATACTATCAGCGCAGTAACAACTAATCGGCGCATAGTTTTCAGCATTTTTGGCAATGTTCCCCAGCTTTCTTGATTAATTTTGCCAGAGAATCGCTACAATCTGCAATCTGATTTCATCATTTTCCAAATCCAATCCAACTTTTCTCACCCTCTCCCTCTCTCTTTTTAGGGAACTCCAAGAAATAAATTATCCAATTTACTTGGAAATATGACCATTAGAATATTCTCCCCCTCTCCCCATCTCCCCATCTCCCCCTCTCCCCATCTCCCCCTCTCCCCCTCTCCCCATCTCCCCCTCCCCCCATCTCCCCATCCCCCCCTCCCCCCACCCCCCCCACCCCCCCCCCCCCCTCCAGTCCCTCGACAGCAC
>JAAHGS010000147.1 GCA_010692645.1 Symploca sp. SIO2E9 | reverse complement strand
TGGAGAGGGGGAGATGGGGAGATGTGGAGAGGGGGAGAAAGAATATTTGTTTGGTGTTCTTAAGTTATTTGGGTAGTTTGTTTCTTGGAGTTTATTTAAAAAAAAGTTGACAGGTGATGGGTTAATTATAGATAGGTACTAGGAGATAAGATGGCAGAGGAAAAAATTCCCGATTATCAAAATATTAATGAGATTCCGCAATTCATGCAGGCGGTTACAGATACCTATGGGGTGGAGGTTCCTATAAATTTAGATAGCAATCATCCCTTGTTCGATATTTGGGCTAAAAGTATTAGCGTTACTGAAGCTGCATCGCCTGAACCCTGTTATACTGCTACTGGCTCAATCAATGATGAATTTCCCTTTAATTTTGCTCAGTCAGCTCAGCTACAGCCGGAAATGAACCTGAAGATTGAAGTGTTTCAGCCTCCCCCTGATTTTCAATCCTTACGTGGAGTAAAGGTTACAGTTTTTTATGTGCCTGATTCTACGGAAGTTATTGTTAGTTACACCAACGATGTGCCACCAGAAGCACATGTTAATCTGTCATAGCTAGACCGATTGTTTCAGCTCAATCATAGGTTTTAGCAAGATTTGATGATGCCCTTAATTTTTATTCTCAATCAAGGAGTAAAAGCATGACAACGACACCTCCGCAAACTCAAGTTTTCTTTGGGGTTTCACTAGAACTGGCAGGAAAAACAATTTCTCTAGAGCCTAAAAATGCAATTACTGAACTTAAAGAAAAGGGTATAGAAGTAGAACTTCCTGTAGGCGAACGAGTCTACCTCGGCACGGTTGGTTCCTCTCTTGAGAGTATTTTTTCTGCTCTTGGAGTTGATGCCATTAATGAGTTTTTAGTTACCCAGGCTGATGTAGATGCTGGTACTAATCCGGAATTATTAGGAACAGTAAAAACAGAGGCGTTGCCCGATATCACGGCCTTGCAAACTGCTGCTAATCTTGTTTTACAAGCTGGCTTATTTGTTGATGAGTTTCACGTCAGAATTCCTGGTTCGGGAGCTACAAAGAATGGTGCAGCAGATAAAGACAAGACAGCTTATACTGTTGGTTTATCTGCAGAATGGCAAGAAGACGCGGGCAATTTAATTGATTCGTTGGATCTAAAGTTAAAGGGGATTTATTTCAAAGTGAGCAATGAAGAGTGAACAAACAACAGTTTATAAAGTCAGGTTTGTCCTGATTGAAGCTAAAGTTTTATAACCTTTCTAATTAGGTCTTATGTGTTATATGGAGCAGGCTTAACTGCTCCACAAACATAGCATTCTGATTTAAAATCATTATTCTGAATCGAGCTATGACTGCAATAGTGCAAAGGAAAACTAGTGTTAGCTTTGGTGTCGTTACTGAGCTAACAGTTGCCAATGAAACCGTCAATTTAATTCTGGAGAAAATCCAGGACCGCAATGTCACAGTTTATCGCGGTGGCATGATTACTGGGCAGCGACTCCTAGTCGTGGCACTCCTAGAAGAATTGATCCCAGAATTAGATGCACCAGACTCGATTCGGAATTTAGCGATTACACAATTAGCAGTAGAATTACGACCAGATAAAGGTTCCTTTGCCTTTAATGCTGCCATTGAAAATGCTTGGTCAATTACACTGGATTCTGGTCCTACCTTAGCGATTAGGCAACTTGCTCTTTCAGTATTATCAGTTAAACCACCGGCTGCAACTAATGGGAATACAACTAATGGAAATACAGCCGAAGCCCTATCACAACAGCGAAAATTAGCCTTTGAAGGCTTATTTGAATTATTCGGAGGCGAATTTGCCCTTAGAGTTGCTCATCAATTTTCCTCCACCAAGGATGGAAAAGTAGCCAGTCAGTGGGGTTTTTCTGCCACTGCTAGCAATATTAGTATTACTGAAGTTATCAAAGCCTTTGGTTTTTCTCAGGATAAGGTTGATGAATACGGGCTGCGCAATTTAGTTGTTTCTCTGGCATTTACGCTACAACAAACTCGCTATAAAGATAACAATAGCCAGATTATTGAATCCAACTATACCTTCCGGGGAGAATTACTGTGGGATACTGGTATTGAATTAGTCCCAGGGGAACAAACCCTGCAAATTGAAGCAGCAATTCAAATTACTAAAATTTCCAGTAATAAAGCTGGGGCTCAACAATCGGCACTTCAGGGAATGATGGCAGGTACAGTGCGGGCATCTATTCCCTTTTTCGATACCTTACAACTTTCTGTCATCTACACCTTTACCCAAACTAGCAGTACTTCTGGCTCTAGTCGTTTATCCCAGTCATTGGCAAAGCGCACGGGGGAGTTAATTTTCCGACTCCAACTCGGTACGCTGTTGCTAAGTGCTGTCTACACCAATGTGAATAATCGCAAACTGTTGCAGTTTAGTATCAGTTTGGTAAACGGTAAGAATCCGACAATTGGTGATCTAATTGCCTATATCGTCAGTTTATACGATCCTAGTATTACTGATTTTGAACTGGATCCACCTTGGGATGAATTTGCCAAGCAAGAAATTGCTCTCAACAAGTTCACTTTTGAGGTGGATTTAACCCAAAAATCCGTCACTATTTCCTACAAGGCGACGGTGAATGTCTTGATTGCCAAGGTATCGAATCTGGGACTATCCTACCAATTTGGTACGTCTAAATCCCAGGTAAGTTCCCAACGTAATCAGGCAAGAACAGCATCAAATAAAAAAGTCGCTATTGCCGTTGATTTAAGTATTCCAGGACAATCTCAACAGCGGGTACAATGGGACCCAGTTAATGAAAATCCCCCTGCGGTTCCTGGCAGTAAAGCTCCTATCTTCGATTTAAAATTCCTGGCTTTGGGACAAAAGGTTGCCTTTGCACCAGAAATTGTGCAGCAAGCTCGTACCATTGAGCAATTCACGAATGTGATGCGCCAAACTTTGGTACCGCTTCCTCCTATTAAACGACGACAAAATCCCCTGACGGCATTGCAGCAATCCTTGCCTTCAGCAGTTAGTTCAGATCCTACACAACCTATTTCATTTTCAGGTCAACCAATTATCTTTAGCGCGGAAAGTGGTTGGTTAATTGGGGCTCAATTCTCTATTTTAGGAGCCTTTGAACTGAGCGTTATTTTCAATGACCCCTTTATCTATGGGCTGCGCATTAGCTTATCAGGTCCACTAGTTAAAGCCTTTGCTGGGCTCGAATTTGAAATCCTCTATCGCCGCATTAGTGATACTGTTGGAGTCTATCGCACTGAGCTTGTTCTCCCTGATGCCATGCGGTATCTCCAGTTTGGAGCTGTTAGTATTACCCTACCAGTGGTGGCAATCGAAATTTATACTAACGGTGACTTTGGTATTGATGTTGGCTTCCCTTGGAGTGGTGATTTTTCAAGGTCTATTGCCGTTAATGTTGGCATCTTTTTAGGAGTAGGTGGCTTCTATTTCAACAAACTGAGTGCAGAAACTGCTACCAGTGTTCCTGTAGTTACCAACGGTACCTTTAACCCAGTGCTGGAATTTGGAATTGGGCTGAAGGTGGGGTTAGGCAAAATTATTAAAAAGGGTCCCCTCCGCGCCGAAATGAGCATTACTATCCATGGTATTTTGCAGGGGGTATTTGCCACCTTTAATCCCACGGATACCAGTCAAAACAAAGTTACCTATTACAAGGTTCAGGGCGGTGTCGGCATTGTCGGGCGTCTTTATGGTGTCGTAGACTTTAAGGTAATTCAGGTTGATATCGAAGTCCTTGTTAGCATCACTGTGCTGTTTGTGGTGGAAGTATACAAGGCGATTCAGGTTGCCCTGGTTGCCAAAGTTTCGGTGCGAGCCTCAATTAAGATAGCCTTCGTGCGGATTAAATTTAAGTTTAACCTTACTGTGCGCGAGCAATTTGTCCTAGGTTCAGATAGCAAAACCCCTTGGCGGCTTGCGGCTGCATCTGGGGGAGCAATGGCAGTTAATATTCCAAGATTTGCTGCTAGTCGTCAGACTATTCCTGTTGACTTTACCACAGCAAGAAGGTCTGCAGTATCTAGAGAGCGCCGCCAACCCCTGCATCGCTCAAATGGAAGAGGTAATTATTCATTTTCACCAGTGGCTCGGTTTGCTCGCACCGAAGTAATAACTAATACAGGGACTACTGCTAATACCTCCTCTGGAGCATCTACTGGTGGCACAGAAAATCGAGGACTTAGGTGGGAAAATAATCAAACAGCAATCAAGTTAGCGAAGCCCGACAAAATTAGGGAGCAAACATGGGTTAATGACAAGCTGCGGTTAGATATTTATTTTCAACCTTCTTTCACGAGAACAGATATAGGTGTCAGTGGTATCAGCCTACTGTTTATTGAAAATTCCATTCCTATTGATGAACAATCTCAAAGTGACAAGGACACAGACTTTGATGAATTAGTCAAAGCTTTATTTAAGTGGGTAATTTATGCAGCGTTGACAGATGATGAGCGCAATAATTTAACTGCCAACGATACAGGCATTGATGTTGATGATTACAGCTTAAATCTAAAAATATTAGAAGAATTTTATACTCTATTTACAGATTATTTAGAGCAAGCCCCAGCAGATGATTTTTGGGAACCACTAATTCGATTTTTGCAGGAAAACTTTACTTTCGAGATTACCGATCGCCCTATTGATAATAACGATATTAGCGGCACAATCTTTCCCATCTTCCCTCAATTGACTATGCTCCTGGAAGATAGAGATGATACTGATAACAGTAGTAGAATTACTCGTTCTTTTGACAGTCCTAAATATTCCCCAGCAAAAATTAAAGCTATCCGTTCCTATTTCCAGAATCTAAATAAAAACCATGATCAAGTAACCGATGAAAATCTGGCAGCATCAGTTACCAATGACGCTACCAATGAATTGGCGATCGCCTCTGGCGCTGGCGCTACCGCGTCAATCGCTCAACTTTTATTCATTGATTACTTCACATTAATTATTCGTTCTGCTCTACAACATGGTATTGACTATATTCGGGATGGTAAGGAAGGAGTCAATAATGGTGAGATTACTGTTGTTGGACTGCTGGATAAGTTAGGTGCCAGTGTTAATGATACTGAGAATTATCCCCTCCAAGATTTAGCGGGTATGACCTCGCGATTTTTATTACATGGGCTACGATTACCTGTTTTTGCCGACAATAACACAGATATTAATGGTTACACTCCTGTTTATCTTGAAACAGGACAGCAATTTGAAATCAAAACCACCAATACTGACACTGGAATTGCGCCGAATGTAATTACTCTCAATTTATCCAATTCTAGTGACTTAACCTGGATTGTCTTAAGGGACTATGATCCTGATTCTACTCAAGAGACGAAGGGAGAGGTTTTAGTTTATCCCTTCCCGGACACTACTATTAGTAATATTAATGCAATCAATAGTGTGGCTCTCGCTAACCTCGAATTACCAGCAGCTGCACAGGAATTGACCCAAATTTACGATAATGTTGCCCAACGCTACACTATTCGCCAAAAGACTTATTGGAATCAAGCCATCGGTGCAGATAAAAATCTTTTGTGGGAGCTGCCCTCAGGATTATCTGATTACCTCAAATCTAATAAGTCTAAGCCTGAAACAGCAACATTAACTCTCTTCTATAATCAACAAGTACAAGAGGGAGAAGCATTTGATCCCAAGGCTCAACAGATTACTGCCGAATATACCTGGGCAACTAAATTAACCTTAGAAATTCGGCGAGTTTCTAAATCAGATGTAAGTGAATTTTTGCCCACAGTATATGCCTTAGAAAGGATTGATACTACTAGCGAACAATTGCTCAGGGATATTTTGGAGACAGGGGTAACACCTACAACTGTGACATTGTTGTATTTAGACGACAGCAGCGACTCGAAAGTTATTACCCGTAATGCCAGTGCTGAAGTCTTGATGCTGAAGACTAATCTGTCAGTTGAAGCTAACGACAACCTTACTGTAACACTAGAGACAAGTGATAATAATACCTTCCGTCCATTCCTAAAGCTGGTACAGGAAAGCAACATTATCAGTAGTGGAGGCTATTACCTCAACTATGGTTATACAGAAGGCGGGGAGCAAAAGGGTTTACCAGATTCCCTATTTGCCGATGGGGAAACTGCTAAGGTAACTCTGTTAATGACTTTTAGCAGTACCCCTGCCAGCTACAACAACTGCCTTAATATTCCTTCTACTCATCCCCAAATCAATGCTCTTGAGAGTGTTACAGCAATTTTTGCAGAGAGTAGTGAAATAACTCAGGTATTAAGAATTCCAGCAGGAAATCTAGGTTTGAGACTCGTTCGTGACGCCATAGAAGCTAAGGACGATGATACCGCAACCAAGGAGATTGAAAATCTATATCAGCTTTTAAGTTATCAGCTCCCCACTGCCATCGCTGCTGACTTTCAAACTGGGCAAGAGTATCTGCCGATAGGTCCTTTTGAAGACGATATTACGAAAAAGTGGGTTTATGAAAAAGTCCTGCCAGTTTATGCCCTAACAACAGAAGCAATAGCAAACTCAACGGCTCTGCCAGAAGTACTCAAGGATACTCTCAATCCCTATTACGGTATGGGAGATACCTTTAAGCTCGATTTCCAATGGCAAGATATCTATGGAAATCGCTTAGGAGAAGAGGGAAAACTCCAACAGCTATCACAAACCTTAGGCTATTTCGATCCGATTTTCGGTATCAATCAGTGGCCTTCGGTTGGCGAAAGCTACAGAATTACTAAAAAAGATGATAGTAAAGCTAATTTAACCCTAGAACTGGTTTTAGACCAATCAAAATATATTCCCACTCCTACTAATTCCTTGGTAGAAGCACTGGAGCAGATTAAAACGGATCGTGCCACCTATCAACAAATCTACTACCAGGTTCATGATTCCAACCTGACGTTTACAGCGAAAACTTCAGTAAGTCAAAATTGGAGTCATGACTTGACTACTGAAGAACGTTCCGTCTTTACAGGTTTTGTGGATAACGTCTATAAGTATTTGGTGACTTTAGAATACCTTACCGAAGAAAGCCATAGTGTATCTAGTACAGAAACCCTCCAAGAGGTGCAATTAAAATATGGAGTTGAGCTGGTAGATTTAGCAGATATCAATAGTGCAGTCAGCGGTATTTTCTCCGGTAATCAAGACATTCAGATTCCTGTAGGTATACGCGTCTTCCGAGGAGATAATTTATCTGTAATCGCCAACAAACTAATCAAAGATCACGGAAATCCCAGTAATAAGGTTGAGGAAATTGTCAAGAGCTATGCCCAAACCACTGAATTACTGGCAGCATATATTTCAATTCCTGACCTCGATAACTATATTATCCAATCAGGCGATACCTGGGAACGGATTGCCATCAACAAGTTGGCATTAGCTGAGGATCAGTTAATTGCAACAGAACTTCGTCGCCTTGGTAATGCCATTTCTACTGAGAGTTTAAATAATAATGGGTTGTTGTGGAAGGGACTGCATCTGTGCGATCTTCGGGTGGGAATAGATACCAGCTTAGAAGAAATTGCCTACGGTTTATTGCAATTGGAGGCAGGGGATACATCCATTGAGGATGAGACGGCGCTGACAGATGAAATTAAGGCTTTAGTTGAAGCTAATCAAGATAGCACAGGATTATTAACTGTCGATGTTGAAATTCCTGAACTTGGTGAAAGGATTCAAATAGACGATACCTTTATAACTATCAGAGATCGTGTTCTCACGGCAGAGGGTAAAACCAATCCCAGCGATGAAGATAAACTGGATGCTCTATATCGAGTTGCTCAAGCAGCCCGTAATCTGGCAAATCTTTTTGTGGCGGATGCAGTTCTCGTTAAACAAAACCCCATTAAAATTACCACCAACACTACCCTAAAAGCCATTGCTATTACTGCCTTAGAGTCGGAATTAGCTGGCGCGCCCGTTGAGGATGATACCAAACTCGCCAATAAGATTAATGGTTTAGTTAATCAGAATCAAAATTCCTCAGGATTGTTAGAAACTGATGTTAGTATCCCTGCACTAAACGAAACAACCCAATCGGGAGATACCTTTATAACTATCAGGGATCGTGTTCTAACAACAGAAGGTAAGACTAATCCCAGCGATGCCGAAAAATTAGATGCACTCAATCGTGTAGCTCAAGCGGTTCGAGCTATTGAAGGACTATTAGTCGCTAATAATGTCTCCTTAAATAACCAAATCAAAATTAAAGTAATAACGGGTAATACCTTAAATGCGATCGCAACTGCCTTTAATAGTATTGCTCCTGATTATTTAGAGCAAGCCACACCTACTGAAACAGCAGAAACCATTGCGATCGCAAATGCCAATATTCGCGATTTATTATCCCCTGGCACTTCAATTTCAACTCAAGACGACAATAACAATACCTATACCCACACCGTTGAATCCGGTGATAGCTTCAGACAAATTGCGATTAAACAGGTAATTCAAAAGAACACTAATCTATCCGAGGTATTAAAAGCGAACAAGCTGGTTGAACTAGATACCTTAGAATACGACGTTGTCCCCATTGCCAATCCTGATCCCAGTAGTCAAGTTGATCCCTTAACAACTCAAGTTCCCTATTCCCTAATCGGACTGACATATAATTTAAACTTGGCAACCAATCAGCATCGCACAGTATTTGAAACCCTACAGGTTATCGGCAATATTAGCGACATTCTAACTAAGAATGCGATCGCTATCCAATTATCTACAGTTGCTACGGCTGTAAGTAATATTTCTGGGCTATTTGGAAGCGAGGATATTATCCTTGATGATGTGCTGTTTAACTATACCGTCAACAGTAGAGACAGCTTCGAGAAAATGATTACAACAGCTGCCGAGCATGATAGTCAGATTCTCACTGATCAAACAACGGCAGCCGATATTGCCCTGAAAAACTCTTCTTTAGTATTGTCTGGTGGAACTCTCTTCATTCCTAATCGTTTCCGCCTGCTAATTCCCTCTCAGACTCCAAGCATCAATGCCCAGTTAGCGCTCAAACAATCAACGGCTGAGACTTCCTCCCTCGCCAATCTAGCAATCAGCATGGGCAATGGAATCACTGCTGCTGCAGTAGCGATTGCCAACCAAAGCCTAGTAGAACTATTGAGCGCAAATCACTCTCTTGATATACTCCCTGTTTTGGCATCACTAACCGATATTAGCTACGACAGTAACCTTACAGTTAATAGCGACTTAGAACACTTAGCAACCTTTATTGATAATCAAAGCATCCAGACAGGCAGCGAAGAAACACTCTACACGCTCAAATCTCTACTGGCACAAGAAGTACTTCATTTCCAAAACAAGATTGATGCCGAAGCGAGTCAAACCCTGCAAAGCATTGGGGCAGTGGGTGCAATTTATGAACAGTTAACCTTTGAAGGGGCAAATCTCACCTCTCTCCATAGCTCATTAGAGACAGCCTTTAACCAACTAAAAACAACACTCCTGGTTGAAGTCAATGGGAATACATTAAAGCCTGAGTTTCAACCCTCAACAGTTCACAATACCTCAACTACAACCATCAGTGTAGAGATTGAACCAGCCCTAACCAAAATTGAAGCAGCCATTACTCAGCTTAACTCCCTTAAGAACTCAAGTCTGACTGATGAGGCAAAAACTGAGGAATTGTCAGCGATTCAAACACTGTTGCAAGATGCACTCTATGCCAGAAAAGATGATAGCTCATCCTATGCCAATGAGCCATTAGACGGAATTCACCGTATTTATGAACTCAGTTGTCTGAAAACAGCGGTAGATTTATTAGAGAAGCGAGCACAACGTCCCATAACTATAGCGGAAGTGGGAATAGTTATCCAAAATCAATCAGGTTTGATTGTACCTGGCAAAAACTGGATTGTTCCCCCTCCTGCAGCAACCACAACACTGGAATTTACTATCAGAGATAACAATAGTAATTTACAGTATCCCCCTCAATTGCTATTCCCTGTCACTGTACAGTTGGAAATGCGGCGCACAAAAAACTTGATGCATTCTGACTCTGTGCCTGAAGCCCAGTCTATCTCAGCTTATTTCTCACCCAAAACTATTGCTCTGACAAGCTCCCCTGATGACGAGGATATCACCACCAATAACCAGAATACTAAGTTCAAGGTCAGGCTCGCTTCCTTGGAACTCTTTGCCAATGCATTTGAAGAAGCACTGCCTAACTTAAAGTTAGCAGTAGGGAGAGATGCCGGCAATATTGACAATGCTAATCCGCAAAACAGCGATACCCTCTGGGCAGTCCATCTGGGTGATACTGGAATCAGCTATAACATTAAGGAAGACTTCCCCTTCTTCTTCTGTCCAGCTCCTCTGAGCAATACCTTGTTGTCAGGAACAATACAACTCTACCAGTATACAGCAGAAAGCGGACTGAATCAAACCCCAGCTGAACCGCAAGCAGAGCAAGTAAATGCAGTAGATATAAATGGGCTTGCCCGTATCTATTTACGTGCGATCGAAGATATTCTTAAACCAGAAATTGCCGTTCCTGCCGTAAACGAGACAACGGTTGTACCTGAAGTTAATAATACCACCTTAAAAGCTCAGCTGGAGAGGATTTTGAAGGTAAAAGCCAGCTTAGCAGATTCCATTACCAACAATGTCACCCATGTATTGGAAACTACGCTTAATCAAGAATCGGCAGAATACACTTATCGACTGGGACTAGCAAAAGCAGCACTAAACAAAGAATTACTAACCAATTTAGCCGATGGCTACGATATTGAAACTATCGTTCAATATAACGTAGATGTAGCGATCGCCAATGGATATCAATGGTCTAATAACGATATTCCCCGTTTATCTGGGCAACCCACAATTACAGGCGCACACTATAAAGATTCTCAAAAGACACCAAACTCCAACAGTTCTGATACAGCCAAAAGAGAACTACTCCAATCCCTTGATTTCACCCTATCCCCAGCCAAAATTGCTCTCGATGCTGAAACTAACAACGGCAAATCAAACCTTACCTTCTTTTTCAATACCCAAACACCACAGCGATATGAAGATATTGCCGTCAACCTGATGTACCAGGTTAATGAGTTGGAGTACAACATTAATACTCAAAATTCCACCTCTTCCTGGCTCAACTTTGTAGTGCCTCTAGAGGATGCTCCTAATCGTATTGGTGATGTCCAAATTCCGATTCCGCTCAGGGATTATCCTCTTTCTCCTTCCCTAATTGCCCACAAAGCAGTTCCTGATCCTGACAGTTTTTCAGGTAATATTCTTAGTGCCGAGGATATTCGAGATTGGAATTACATCTTCCTCTACGAGCATCCTGATGTGGCTCAAGACACAATTGAATGCCGAATTGAATACAATGGTTTATCAAAACTTACAATTAGCGATGTCTCTTTAAATGAGAACCAAGGAACTGCAATGTTCACGGTTACCCTTTCTCCTCCCTGTGAGCAAACTGTAACCGTTGACTATCAAACTAAAGATGGAACAGCTAAACAACCAGGAGATTACATTGCTACCAGTGGTACTCTCGAGTTTACTCCAGGTCAAACCAGCAAAGAAATTCCAGTAACAGTTAACAGCGATAATGTTGTTGAAAATAATGAAACCTTTACCTTTGTCCTGAGTAATTCAACTAATGCAGAGATTGCGGATCCTGTAGGTGTCGGCACGATTATTGATACCAGCAGTACTATCGATCCACTCTTAGATACCTTAGTGCGATTTAATAATTTGTATCCCACCCTCACCACTGAACTAAAACCTATAGAAACAGGGATAACAACTGAAAATCGAAAAGCCGTTACTTTTGCCCTAGATGCCTTTGCTACCTTAGCAGAAGAAGTCGCCAGGTCATGGCAGAATTGGCAACCAATTGCACTTGCACAAGCATCTCGCCAGACAGTTCACTACAACATTAATGAAGACCTATCCGTTAATCAACAAACCAAAACTGTTACTATTGAACCTACCACCAACCTCCCAGCAGAAGACAAACAAATCCTAGAAATTGAGTTACCTGGATATCAGTTAGATGCTGTCAGACAGGATGGGCAAACCAAGCTTTCTCGTTCACCTGGCTCCACTGAGGAACTTACAATACCCGATGCAGCAGTGGATAAATCCTATCAGACACTTGAGTTTGATTTCTCGAAATTACCTGATGCCACTGGGGTAGAAACCTTTGGGGAATCGGCATTACCGGATCGTAAGGTAACTATTACCAACTTAGACGTTTTAGACTATCAAAATGCCTGGGGTGCTATTCGTCTTGCCCGTAATAAGAACTTAATTGATGGCATGGAAACCAATCCTGCCTTCATCTTCGAGACTCCTGAAGTCCGCTTTAAAAATCGGATTACGCCTTTAATTATTAATGACAAGCGATGGGATATTGCTGAACTAGGCAGTTCAAGAACCAAAACTTTGGAAGAACATCTCCAAGAATTATTTAAAGTCTTACTGCCAAGTAATATTAAACGCCCCTATGATCTTCGTGTTGCTTGTCAGTATGCCTTTGCCTTAGCAACTATGAATGAATCTACTGAAAACCAAGATGAACTATTAGCCTCATTGCCCGTCTTACTAACACCTCGATTCACAGTTCAAAAAACTGAAGATGCCACCACAATGTTAGAAGTGACAGCACAACTGCGTACAAATATTGCCACGGAAATTCAAGATTGGTGGAATCAGAAACAGCCCAATCAAGCTAATGGACGATATCTGTTTAGTTTCAGTCTGTTTTCCAACGCAGCAAGTGCTAGCGTTATGGAGAATCCTAACTTACCACTCTTAACAGTGGAAAATCTTAACCTCACACTCACAGATATTATAGAGTCCTAGCTCATCGACCATTAAAGACGCGGGGACACGGTGACACGGGGACGCGGGGACAAATTGGATGGGGATTTGACCCCAACCAATTTTATGCACCGTATAGACGGTGGGGTATTTAACCCAAATTAATTTCGATAAACAATCAACAATGAACTATGAACAATTAACAGTCAACCGGATAGAGTGCGATCGCCTCTGGCGCTGCCCCTGTGGCAATCGCATTTAAGATAGGAGAAGTAATATGGTTGAAAGCATCTCTAAATCCTTAAAATTTGAAGAATTTATTGCTCAATACGGAGATGACCTAGATTATGAACTAATTGATGGAGAATTAGTTGAAATGGAGCCAACAGGTCCACATGAGCAGGTAACGGGCTTCATTAATATGCAATTGAACCTGGCTATCGCTCGTCTCCAACAACCCTATTTCATTCCGATGAGATGCCTAATTAAACCCTTAGGGCCCTCCTCGGCATATAAACCAGATATTATTGTTTTAGATCAGCGCGCCCTCTCGGCAGAACCATTATGGCAACGGGAGCCCATTATTACCCTAGGAACTTCAGTAAAGCTGGTTGTTGAGGTAGTCAGTACAAACTGGCAAAATGACTATGCTCGCAAAGTAGACGATTATCAAGCCTTTGGAATTCAAGAATATTGGATTGTTGACTACTTGGGGTTAGGTGGCACCTTTTTTATTGGCTCTCCTAAACAACCAACAATTACTATCTGTAACCTACAGGGAAATAGTTACCAGATGAGTCTATTTCGACGGGGAGATTGCTTAGTCTCACCTACTTTTGTTGATTTCTCATTGAAAGCAGAGCATATTTTTGATGCGGGAAACTTGGATTAGGAAACTGTCAGATTCATTATTGATTGTTCGTTGCTCATAGCTCATCGACCAATAAACAATCAACAATGAACTATGAACAATCAACCTGCCTTCAACCAAGCCCTAAATCTACTGCAATCCGATGAGCACAGGCAAACCCTGAAAAAGCCACCGCATTCAACCCCTGCCCTGGAAAAGTGCTATCCCCCACACAATATAATCGGTCAATAGCTGTGCGATTAAAAGGCATTCCCAACAATCCCATTAACTTGCGGCGGGGAATCGCTCCATAAGTGCCATCCTCACGCCCCAAAAAGCGCCGATGAGTCCTAGGTGTACCGATTTCCTGATAATCTAACCCCTGGCTTAAACCAGGGAAAATTGCTTCCAAACGCTCAATTAAACTTTCAGCTGCCTGTTCCTTTTTCTGCTGGTACTCACTATTAGATAATCCTTGCCAATTTTCAATCCAACTAGGAGTAAAAGTATGAATAATATGATGCCCTGCTGGCGCTAAATCTGGGTCAAGTAGTGTGGGAATCGAAACAAAAATTGTGCCTTGCTCATCCTCCATCCTCTCCCAGTCTTCTAGCAAAATGTGGTGACACTCTGTACCTGCGGGTAAAATTTCGGCATTAACTCCCAAGTGTAAACTCAAGAAACTTGGTGACTTCTGATAACGCTGACGCCATCTCTTCTCAGCTGCTGGCATCTCCTCAACTGGCAACAATTTCTCAAAGGTATCCCAGCGCGTACAATTGGAAACTATCCGCTTAGCTCGATATTCTTGACCATTTGCCAGAGCAACACCTACTGCTTTACCCTTTTCGACGATAATTTTCGTCACCCTAGCTTTATACTGAATATGACTACCTGCTTGTTGCAATCCCTCCACCAATTTTTGTGCAATTCGCCCCACACCACCCTTAGGGTAATTAATACCACCGTAGTGCCGATCCGAGAAAACCATACCAGCATTAATCATCGGCGTTTTCTGGGCAGGTACCACTGACCAACAATAACACTCCATATCAAGAAATTGGAGTAACTGAGGATCACTAATATACTTGCGAGCAATATCACCAGCATTCTGGGGTAAATACTTCACTAAGCCCAAACAAGCCAATGGATGCTGGAAAAATACCCTTGTCAGATATCTAGGTTCTTCCAGGGAAAGCAACTCCATTGCATTCAGGCAGTTAAACACCTGCCAGCACTCGTCGTAAAATTTGCGAATTCCCTGCCGTTCATGGGGGAAGTGAGCTATCAGTTCTTGCAAAAACTTCTCATAATCTTTATGAACTTTTAACTCTAAACCCCTTGGCAGATGATAATGGATCTGCACAGGATCAGCAATAGTTTCCAGACTGACATTGACAGCTTCGAGGGCTCTGGTAAGTAGATTTGTTGTCCCCTCACTGCCAAATCCAAAAATCATCGATGCCCCAACATCAAAGCGATACCCTTCTCGCTCAAAGTAGCCAGCACTCCCGCCGGGAATTAGGTAGCGCTCTAATACTAGTACTTTCGCACCTTTAGCTGCCAGCTGAGTAGCTGTGACTAACCCTCCAATGCCAGAGCCAATGACAATAACATCAAAGGCAGATGTTTCTCGAACAGAATCAGGTTTATTGCTCAATGAGCTAGTTTGGGAAGCAGCAGGCATGGAATCAGCTCTTAATTGCTCTAAATCTTCAACAAATCTGAGTTTACCCTTTCTAGCTTCAATCAGAAGACCTCTTGCATAAATTCCGAGCAACCCCTCCCCGGGTGAGCGAAAAAAGGTGTGGGGAAATAATTAAGCAGACGCGGAGACACGGAGACGCGGAGACGCGGAGACGCGGAGACACGGAGACGCGGAGAATTCAAATTCCACGCAAAATTTCGTTCACCCCCCCTCCCCAGCCCTCCCCTGCCCAAGATTTGGGGGGTAAGGGGGGCGAAATCGACATTTTATGAAATAGGGCTTGCTGCATGAGTGTGCAGATGAGTATTTATAGCACTACGCATTTAGGTCAGGACATTTCTAAATCCTGAAACCCTTTGACAGAATGCTGTTCCCTGTTCCCTGTTCCCTGTTCCCTAGCGCGTAGCGCTATATATGAGTATTTATCTAGCTCCGGCAAGAAGACCGGAGCTTTTAGCGATGGGATGAATTGCCAGTCAGCATCTTAGAAACCATCCTGACGCTCTATAAAAATGGGTGTATTATAGAGCATAAGGAGGTGATACAAGTGTTTAATCTGACCTACGAATTTAAACTTAAGCCAACCAAAGCACAGATAGATCACTTCGACGACTGGCTAGAACAAAACCGTCGTGTCTATAACTATGCTCTAGCTGAGCGCAAGGACTGGTACAAGTCTCGTAGTTGTCCAATTAACGCTTGCTCACTTCGGTCTGAGTATATCATCCCAGCTGA
>JAAHGS010000146.1 GCA_010692645.1 Symploca sp. SIO2E9 | reverse complement strand
TCAGCTGGGATGATATACTCAGACCGAAGTGAGCAAGCGTTAATTGGACAACTACGAGACTTGTACCAGTCCTTGCGCTCAGCTAGAGCATAGTTATAGACACGACGGTTTTGTTCTAGCCAGTCGTGGAAGTGCTCTATCTGTGCTTTGGTTGGCTTAAGTTTAAATTCGTAGGTCAGATTAAACACTTGTATCGCCTCCTGATGTTATATTTTACAGCCATTTTTATAGAGCGTCAGGATGGTTTCTAAGATACTCACTGGCAATTCATCACATCGCTAAAAGCGAGGGTCTTCTTGCCGGAGCTAGATAAGTTTTCTTAGCCTTGATAGCTTCTTACAGCGAATGAATTCGCCGCCTCGGATAAAATCGCCGATTTAAAAATACGGGGCTTCCATCCTCTCGTACTCCTCTTGTGATTAAAGTCACGCTCGTTGTATATCTTGTAAAGTTTTATGTGACTGCGGTTCACTGGTGTAGTGTAGCTTAATAAAGCTATCAAAGGCATACCACGCCAAGACATACCAAGGAATTGCCTCCAACATTAGACCTTTGGCAATAAACTGCCGCACTGATAGCATACCAAAAGCAACAGGTATTAAAAACCGTAAATCAACTGCACTATCAGTTGCTCGTGCAACTCGCTGATTCCAATCAGTAACTGCACTCATGATGCCAGCTGCGGCTTCTGATTTGCCCTTAATGTCAGTTGATCCCCCCTCACTAACATCGAGAAGCATCACACCCAAATCTTGTAAAATACCACAGACATCATCAAAATTGAGATGTTCTTGGGCGTAGAACACAGTTATACTACCAGTATCAGCATTAGCTCGCACCCGATAAATCTCAAGACGCTCTGTCAGGGTCCTAGCAATGCCTTCAATCTTATCTGGTTGGCGATGCTGATGGGTGAGACGAAACCTAAGTCTTCCTGGCGTCAGGCTTACTATGCAGGCATGGATTGGCAAGGAACTCTCATTGAGTACTTCTTCCTTGACTAGTGGTTTCTTAAAGTTATTTCCGATAATCATTCGATCAGCAGTTCGAGAGATAGTTACTGATTTGGGTTTGAAGCCCTAGGCAGGACATCTAGCTAGCTTCAGGATGGGTGGGGACTACCTCAATTTCTGTTTGGGTTTGCTGTTCTGCGAGTTCAGCCTTGGACTCTGCCACGAGATCCTCAAAAAGTTCACCAGTTTCTTCGATAATCCCCTTGCTCTTTTCATAGAGAACAATTCCGCTTTTGATTGCGGCCTTGGCGATGGGCTTACCCACTTTCGCAACGGCAGGAATTAGTAAAGGTACAAGTGCTAATGCACCAATGCCTGCAGCTACACCAGGAACTCCCATATCTTCAACTACGTTCTCAAATAGATCTTCAGGTTTAATTGCCATAGTGCACCTCCTACTACAAAATCTTTTAGGTAAATAGTCATCTTAACACACAATACTCTGAAACTTAAACTAAATCCCTTTTAAAACACCCTACAATTGGATATTTTTTGATTTGCAACTCCCCTACCTCTCCCCGTCTCCCCGTCTCCCCATCTCCCCATCTCCCCATCTCCCCATCTCCTCCTACTTTCCCTTGACCAAACTGCGACGACCACTAAAAATTGGTCGTAAACCGTTAATACCAGCAATCACACTGGAACCGTTATTAAACAGGGTTGCTACCATTGGGTGAAGACCAACTGTTGCCGCCAGTGCTAATCCAGAGAGATTAGGCACTGCTACGATGCCTGTATTCTGAGCAATAATCTCTTTGGCATATCGTGCGATCGCAATTGCTTCTGTCAAACTGCGCAGGTCATTTTTCATCAGCACTACGTCTGCCGTCTCCCGGGCAACCTCTGAACCATCCCGAAATGACACTGAAACGTCTGCATAGGCTAAACCAGCAGAGTCATTGAGCCCATCTCCAATAAAGGCAACTGTTCTACCCTGATTACGTAACCTCCTAACAACTTCAGCTTTATGCTCAGGGAACGCTTCGGCATGAATGCACTCAGGCTCAATTGCCAGTTCCCTAGCAACAATGTTTGCTCGTTGTCGATTATCGCCAGTGAGCATGTGAATTTGAGCACCTAGCACTGTTCGCAGTTGTGCAATTACTTGCTGACTCTCTGGGCGCAGTGGATCAGTGTATTGTAGTGCGCCTTGCAATTGACCATTACTGGCAACGTAGATTGTTGGATAGCCCTCCCTCTTTAGTTCTGAATGAGTCCCATCAAGTTGTTCCAGGCTAATCCCTGCTTGCTGAAGAAAGCGATCGCTACCTACTAACACATTCTGCCCTTCTATTTGACCCCGGATCCCGAAACCAACTTGATACTCCCACTCCCCACGTGGCATTATTTTGACTTCTTGCGATTTTGCATAGCGCATCACAGCTTCAGCCACTGGATGAGTTAGGCGTTGCTCAGCGGCAGCAGCTAGTTCTAGCACTCGCTGCGGCGTAATTGTCGGCTCTGTAGTTTTGATGCCGACAATTGAGACATTTCCTTGAGTTAGAGTCCCAGTCTTATCAAAAACAATGGCATCAACCTGGGACAATTGTTCTAAAGCCCGTCCACTACGAATCAGAATGCCGCAACGCGCTGCCTGAATCATTGCTGCCATCACTGTAGTTGGTACAGAAACGCGAATGCCTGTGGCGAAGTCAATGGTCAACACTGAGGCAGCCCGAGCTGGAGAACGGGTAGCAGCGAATACAGCTCCTCCTAAGAGCAGAGTTGGCAGTACGGCGCGGTCTGCAATTTTAGCTGCATAGTTCTCAATGCGAGTATCGTGGATGGGCGCAGCCTCGATAAGTTGAATGGTACGCCCGGCACGGGTGTCAGCTCCTAAACGTTCCGCCAGGATATAGAGTTCTCCCTCCCTTACCAAAGTTGAGGCATAGACTGCTTCTCTTTTAGTTCGCACCACTGGCATCGATTCGCCCGTCAGTTTTTGCTCATCAATGAGTGCTGTTCCCTTAATAATGTGACCATCTACAGGAATCTGTTCTCCTGGATAGACAATGACTGTATCCTCTGGCTGCACCTGTTCAATGGGAATTTGCTGTTTTTGGTTTTCCCTTTCAACCCAGACAAACTGTCCGAGGGAGCTTAGTAGATCCAAAGTCTGGTTTTTAGAAGAACGAGCAGTATTGTCTCGAATCGCCTCTCCTAGTTCGATCAGAGTGATCATACTGCTAGAGGTTAAGAAGTGTTGTCCAGCAGTAATAATCGCAATTGCCGTCAAGTCTAGAAAATCACAATTGAGTCGGCGCTCCTCTATAATGCATTCGAGGGCTCGTCGCGCCACAGGTAAGGAAGCAATGGCGATACTTCCCCCCACAATTACTGGGGAAATAGACAATCCCACTGGACCAGCCAAAAGAGAAAGCACACTTACCAAAGCTGGCAGCCTCAATCGTGACCAAGAATTTCCCTGCTCCCTAGTCAGTTGCTGAGTTGATACTGATTTTGATGAGGTTGAAGTGAACTCATCACTGGCTAGTTCAATCAGCTTAGCCAAATGCAAGGGCATTTTGGTATCGGAATATTTAGTAGGGATGTAGCCAATGACAAGGGAGCTAGCTGCACTCTTGAGGCGGACTTTTATGATTTGGTTATCGGCTGCCAGCAGCATTTGTAGCCGCTGAGCATATTCTCGATCATGGGCAATCCGAGGTATGCGAAAACGTACTCTTCCAGGAATTGCTTGTACAAAGCGATAGGCGACTTGAGGAGACCTTTTTATTGGCTGAGTTTTACCAGCGACATAGGTCGATTTGATCGCCTGCTGCAATTGTCCCAATAACTGCGACTGTGATAGTTGGCTTGGTTCAAAAGTGATCAGCAAACTACCAGTTACTTCATTGGTACAGACTGCGTAGATGCCATCTTCCTGCCGCAGTTGTTGTGCTATAACCTCTAGCACTCCTCCAGAAGGATTATTGACAGCGCGGAGCCTAAGACGACCATCAAGAGCATGCACAACCTTCAGCCCGCTCTCTAAAGGGGGTGCTGCCATATTAACCATTGGCTTTAATCCAAGATATGATTCAGGGATAAGGTTAACAAAAGGTTAAATCCTTATTATCATTGTAAGCTCTTTTACCTATTTACTACTAAGAAAAAAATTATGAATTTCCCAAATAAAAAAACCTCAACTTAGGATGGAGATGAAAATATCTATATCTTTGCTAAAGTTTTGTTTATTTTCCTAATCTCCTACTTAATAAAGTAATTTCTAGACTTTATAGTTAAGAGGAAAGCTTTTTCTTTTTATTTATAGAGAGGCTTACCAGTCTTGATGGTCTCGCCCCCACAAGCGACTTTTGCAGACTGTGGCACAATTAACTGGACACATTAATGCATGTAAACACAATCCGTGTGTTGAAAAAATTTTATGAGTAAGTTTGTTTTTGTAACAGGTGGTGTTGTCTCGAGCATAGGCAAGGGAATAGTCGCTGCCAGCCTGGGGCGTCTGTTAAAATCCCGCGACTATTCTGTCTCGATTCTCAAGCTAGATCCATATATTAACGTTGATCCTGGAACCATGAGCCCTTTCCAGCATGGAGAGGTGTTTGTGACGGCAGATGGGGCAGAGACAGATTTAGATTTGGGACACTATGAACGCTTTACCGATACTTTGATGTCTCGCCTCAACAGCGTCACCACTGGCTCCATATATCAGGCAGTGATCAATAAAGAGCGTCGGGGTGACTATATGGGGGGAACAGTGCAGGTCATTCCTCACATTACTAATGAAATTAAAGAGCGTATCTACCAAGTTGCCAGCAACACTAATCCCGATGTGGTGATTACAGAAGTCGGTGGTACGGTAGGTGATATTGAGTCCCTGCCGTTTTTAGAGGCAATTCGCCAGTTACGTAAAGATGTTGGGCGCAATAATGTGCTTTATATGCACGTAACCCTCTTGCCTTGGATTGCCTCTGCTGGTGAGATGAAAACTAAACCCACTCAGCATTCGGTCAAGGAATTGCGTTCAATTGGCATTCAACCGGATATTTTAATCTGTCGCTGCGATCGAGCCCTACAGCCCGGTATCAAAGAAAAACTTTCGGAATTCTGCGATGTTCCTGTGGAGTCAGTGATTACTGCCGTCGATGCCAGCAGTATCTATGAAGTACCGATAATTCTAGAACGGGAAGGGTTAGCAGAGCAAGCGCTAGATTTATTGAACCTACCCCAAAGGCAACCAGATTTAAGCCAATGGCAGACTCTAATTAAACGTCTCTATAGCATCACTCAGCAAGTTGAGATTGCACTTGTCGGTAAGTATATAAGACTAAGCGATGCCTATTTGTCAGTGGTGGAAGCTTTGCGACATGCAGCAATTGCCATGGGGATTGACCTCAAACTACGTTGGGTAAACTCTGAAGAGTTAGAAGTTTATGGTGCCGAACACTTCCTGACTGGTGTTAGTGGTATTATTGTCCCTGGTGGTTTCGGTGTCCGGGGTATCGATGGCAAAATTAGGGCAATTGAGTACGCCCGCAAATATAGTATTCCTTTTATGGGCTTATGTCTAGGGATGCAGTGTTCTGTAATTGAATGGGCAAAGCACGTTGCCATGCTCAAAGATGCCAATAGTGCAGAATTTGATCCTAATGCCACTAATCCAGTAATTAACCTGTTGCCAGAGCAGCAGGATATCGTAGATTTAGGTGGCACAATGCGGTTAGGCCTTTACCCTTGTCGCATATTACCCAATACCCTTGCTTCTTCACTATATCAGGAGGGGGTAGTTTACGAGCGCCATCGGCATCGATATGAATTTAATAATTCCTATCGCAGTCTGTTTTTAGAGACGGGCTATGTTATTAGTGGTACCTCCCCTGATGGTCGTCTGGTAGAAATTATTGAGCTAGCAGAACACCCCTTCTTCCTTGCCACTCAATTCCATCCAGAATTTAGCTCCCGTCCGAGTAATCCTCACCCCTTATTTAAGGGTTTTATGCAAGCTGCACTCTGCCAAGTTCAAGGAGAGGAGACAAATCTTGCTGCTAAACACAATACCTCGCCAGAGCAATTTCCAATGAAGGTCTCTTAAGCTGTGATCGAATCCAGCGTGCATTCTTCCCCATCCCTCTACAAGGTGGGGAAACTCCTTCTTTTAAGTTTTATGAAGCTCTGGGAATCCCTGTCCTCAGTGCAGGGAAGAATCTCAGCTGGAAAATTGTAGGACTTACCATTGACAGGAAATGCACTGTATGGGAAGCGGATTTCAGGCATTAAAACCTGATTTTTAGGTAATTTTTTAGCGATCGCTACCCATTAGAATGTTAGGATCACAATCCTGAAACGACCAATTTCTGTTAATACACAAGATGTCCAATTTGTACAGTGCGTAAGTCCTAAATTGGTGCGGAGACTCCTGGTAGGGTGAGGGAAAAAAAGAGTGGGGGAAGGAGTAAGCAGACGCTCCAGACGCGGAGAATTGAAATTCCAACCAAAATGGAGCTCACCCCTCCTGGTATAATCTGTAGGGTTTACCAGAAGAGAGAACGCCGCTGTACATTTTCAGCAACTCCCTTCTTGCTCAAGGTTTCTCATGGCAATTTGCAGCTCATCGGTTAGCTGTTGAGCGCCTTTTTTAGCTGAGTTAGCAGTATATTTTGCCACCTCTAAGGGTTCTCCAATTACGATTGTGGCATCACAGCCCCAGTGCGGTACAAAATGACTATAACGGATGCTAATCGGCAAAATCTTCATGCCTATCCCAGATTGACTTGATTCTACTTGTAGGGCAATGCGAGCCATACCAGGCTTAAAGGGGTGAATCTGACTATCCCGGAAGATACCGCCTTCGGGGAAGATGACTAGGGTTTCACCATTGCCAAGAATTTCCACACTATGACGAATACTGCTTCTAGGATTGTTAGCATCAACTGGAAATCCACCCATGCACCGGATTAACCAACCTTGTAGTCCTTGACATTCATCGACTGTAACCATAAACCGCAAGTCACGTCCACTAACTGGTTTGCCGGCAGCATAACCTATAAGTAATCCATCCCAACGAGAGCGATGGGTAGGAGCTAAGATTACTGGACCAGTTTTGGGGATATTTTCTTGACCTGTTATCTGCAATCGACGGAAGTAAAAGGGCAAAATAGCGCGACGCCCCAAGAAGTAAAGCATGGGTTTTAGCCATCGGCTAACGCCGGAAGTGACGGGAGCGACTTTTACTAAAGTTGAGTTCTTCCGAAGTGGCTGGGATGGTTTGATCATTGCTTGGGAGTATTCAAGGGGATCGAGCTCAATCATGGGAATTAGAGCGTTTTTACGGTGTCGAGGCCTCTGGTATATACCTTATGTTTTCTCAATACCCCTATTTGGCATCTAAGGGACACTTTCACCAGTGTCATCAGTGAAATTTTCTCTCTTGATCTAAAAATAAGTCAGTTCGACCAACCTCTCTCACCCAGTCTCGTTTGAGTCCTCGCGCCGCCTTTTAAACCAGGATTGTAGTTGCCTTCGGCAGGCAGGCTCCATAATTCCAGCCAAAACTGGCAATCGGTGATTCGAGCAAGCGCTCTCAGGAATATTAGCAACGGTGCGAATTGCACCAGTCTTTGGATCGTCAGCTCCATAGACAAGAAGACCTAGCCGTGCCAGCACAATTGCACCAGCACACATCGGACAAGGCTCTAAGGTTACATAGAGTGTACAGTGGTTGAGGTGCCAGTTTTGCAAAGTCTGACCAGCAGCCCGGAGAGCAACAATTTCAGCATGGGCTGTAGGGTCTCGATCTCGCTCTCGTCGATTCTCCGCTGCTGCAACTAAATTATCATGGGCATCAACGATAATCGCCCCTACTGGGACTTCGCCAGCATCGCCAGCTACCTGGGCAAGTTCCAAGGCTCGTATCATCCATTGCCGATGCCTGAGATAAATGGGGTTATCCAGCAATTGGCTGCACCAGCAGGGAGTCTAATTTTCCCTGCGCATCTAGCCGATACAAGTCATCACATCCACCCACATGCTGGTTGTTGATAAAAATTTGTGGTACGGTTCGGCTTCCGTTAGCGCGTTGGGTCATCATACTCCTTGCTGCTTCGTCGCCGTCGATTTTGTAATCTTCGTATTTAACACCTTTCCACCAAAGCAGCATTTTCGCTCGTATGCAAAAAGGGCAGGTTTGCCAGGTGTAGATTTCTACTTTGGCTTTGATTCGTTCTGGATGGCGTCCTAGGAGAGGATTGAGAAGGTTAAACATTAGACAAAAGTTTGGAATTGGTTTGTTATCTTTTTCTCTCTCTAATTATCCTTGGTTGGGGGATATTGAGTTATGCAAAAATCCGAGCTATGCATTTAATTTGACCAAGACTAGGTAACTTTTTTCTGCTCTTGTTTTACCTTAGCTTCCCTCATCAATTTTGCAAGGTATCCTGTGCTTTTCACTAAAAATTAGTACGATGTATCGAATCTATACTTAGTGATGACGATGCTAGGTAACTTGATATAGAAATTTATATAAAGCCTAAAATACTGATAAGGCAATACGGTCACTCTGAACAAAAAAGCAAAAACTTATGAAACCATGTAAAGAATTTGTTTTTCTCGGCAGACAAGTCTTACTCTGGGAAGATTTGGGTGCCTTTTGGGGAAAGATTAGAATCGGTGAGAATTCCTTAGTAGAAGGCGGTCCCTATGGGAGCCTGATTTGGGCAATCATCTGTAGCCAAACAAAGATCCTGGAGCATTTTTCAGAATTGGAGTCTAACCCCTGTCAAATCATCTATAATCAGGGCATTATTTATCAGAATCTCCCCTCTATTGACAAATTTGGCTCGTTAGTATACGAGCCAATTGAGCCATTGCTACCCCCTAACAACCAAGATTTCTGGCGAGAAGGGATAGCTGGGGAGCACCCTAGTTTTAGCAACTGCTTTGAAATGAAACTACATCAGAAGTGTTTAAGAACTACATACAAGGCTGACGTATTCAAGCTGCCTAACTCAGAAAGCCTTATATATTTGCAAATCTATGAGGAATTTCTTCCAGTTCCAGCAAATCAATCAGATCATCAACTGTGCCTTGGTACTTCTCCATCTCATCAACAATAGGATTCTCGTCTCTCCATCCTAAAACCTGGGGCAAATAGGCGACAAACGGCAGAAGCGCATTGCGAGTAAACTTAACTTCTTGATTAACTCTCAATAAGCTGGCATACAAAAGGGTGCATTCTTTATTTCCTCGACAACAAAGCTCACCAAATTGAGTGTTGCTTTTGCCATAGGTTCTGCTAGCAGCTTTGAGCCAATTGGACAATCTGACCCTTGCCGTGTAAGACAAATCTAGTAAGACATCATTGTTATAACTCTCATGGGAATTGATTGGCGCTGGTAACTCTTCGTGCGGTTTCATCCAGCTTCCCGAGCCAAAGATATCTAATTCTGGGTGAATTCCAGCAGCTTTGTGTGCTTTGACGGAAGCTAGAGTATTTGAGAGAGTGCGACTGTGCTTAATTGCTGCTTCTAGCAGTTCCCTCGCCTTAATGGCAGCTAACTCATCAAGATGGGTAAGTAATGAGGCTTGGGAAGTTTTAGCAGCAGGAACATTGGAAAATGAAATGGGGTATTCTTCCCGGAACTCCCTCGGCATTGAGGAGAGAAGCCTCCTGAACTCCCCAGCCTTTAAGTCCCTTTGTTTGTTCAAGAAGCGGCTAATTTTACTAGGATCCAAACCACTCCACTCACTCATTTGCTTGCCTGTGTAGGAGAATTTAGGCAGCTTGAGTAGCTCAATGAAGACATCTCTGTGTTCTGTATCTCTCAGTACCATAGTTTCTTAATTTTTATTAAAAAAACGACAGATACAACGCCTTATGTGGGTTGCTATTATACAATAATAGAGCTTAACCAGATTTTAGTCTAGGTCTATTATTAAATTCTCCTTAAGATAATTCCTTCATAGGCTCTCAAGTTCTACTAAACTTTGCCAAAAGCGGCAGGATACTCTCAGGGGAAACCGAACCTTCGGAGAGTCCATGGCTATGGTCAAAGTTTTTCCTGGATAGACTCCATGAAGAAACATATATAGACTATGAATGATAGCGGATTTATGGCTTTTTTGAAAACCATGGGTTTGGCTAATTGCAAGGTAACTAACTCTTCAGTATAAAAAAAGTGAAGTCAATCAATATAGAATGTTGAAACTAGTTTACAGCTCTATTATAGCTCCAGACTTTGTTTAGTAGTCAATACAAACTAACTACTCGGTAGAAATTTTTGCTGGTATGAGGAAATTAAGACAACAATTCACTAAAATTTTTTGGTCTGTGTTTGACAATGTTAATTTTTGTAAACAACTATCACTATTAAGTGTCAATAGTGATAGTTGTTGGCGTGGGATTTCTAGCTAAGTATCCAAAAAATTACCTGATAGTAAGGCTTTTAGCTTTTTTGAGAGCTGTCCCCCCACATCTTCGACATCTTTTTTGGCTCACCTCAGATCACAGCTTCACATACTGATCAGGTCAAAATACTGTCAAACGAACTCACCGCCTCAAAACTTAACATAAGCTCAAGCTCACTTGATTTCGAGGTGATCCCCTCATCTGGTAGACTTTTACACTGGAGTCGGCACAAAAACCAGGCACCAGAAAGCAGTTGGGAGGATAAGGTTTCGTGATTGAAACTACTATAGGCCTTGAGATTATTGAGGTAGTAGAGCAAGCAGCCATCGCCTCAGCCAAATGGATGGGCAAGGGCGAGAAAGATACTGCAGACGAGGTTGCAGTAGAAGCGATGCGGGAACGGATGAATAAAATTTACATGCGTGGCCGCATTGTTATTGGTGAGGGGGAGCGAGATGATGCTCCAATGCTCTACATCGGTGAAGAAGTTGGTATCTGTACCCGTGAGGATGCCAAAACCTTCTGTAACCCAGACGAATTAATTGAAATTGATATTGCTGTTGATCCCTGTGAAGGCACTAACTTAGTGGCATACGGTCAACCGGGTTCGATGGCAGTACTGGCAATTTCTGAAAAGGGTGGTCTATTTGAAGCTCCTGACTTTTACATGAAAAAGCTGGCAGCGCCACCACAAGCCAAGGGCAAGGTTGATATTAACAAGTCGGCTACGGAAAACCTGAAAATTATCTCTGAGTGCTTAGACCGCTCTATAGAGGAGTTGGTAGTAATTGTGATGAAGCGTGAGCGTCACAATGATCTGATTAAGGAAATTCGCGAAGCTGGTGCCAGAGTCACACTAATCAGTGATGGGGATGTCTCAGCTGCCCTCTCCTGCGGTTTTTCTGGTACTAATGTTCATGCCCTGATGGGTATTGGTGCAGCACCAGAAGGAGTGATTTCAGCAGCGGCAATGCGCTGCTTGGGTGGACACTTCCAGGGTCAACTAATCTACGACCCTGCGATCGTTAAGACTGGTTTGATTGGGGAAAGTAAAGAGAAAAATATTGAACGGCTCCAATCGATGGGTATCACCGATCCTGACAGAGTTTACAACGATGATGAACTAGCCTCTGGCGAGACAGTACTCTTTGCTGCTTGCGGCATTACCCCAGGAACCTTGATGGAAGGTGTCCGTTTCTTCCACGGTGGGGCAAGGACTCAAAGCCTAGTAATTTCCAGTCAGTCGAGTACTGCTCGGTTTGTCGATACAATCCATATGATTGACAAGCCAAAGTACTTGGAACTGAAGTAGTAACAAGGTGATTTGAGGATGTCAACTAATAAAGGAGAGTTCTCTTGAGTTAGTTGCAATCTAAAGTATGGGCGATAGCTATGCTACTAGTGTTACTATCGCACCATACTTTTTCTTTCCTATTTTGGATATTGTCTACGAGTAGATCAAGGCTCGTGGGGGCGAAGGAATCCAAATTTGTTTGTTCCCTGTTCAGCTTCCCCAAGTTCTCGTAAAAATGACTTTTGTTAAGAAGTCAATTGGAGAAGTTGCAGCTATCCCTACATTACTTTTGAGAAACTATCGTTAAATTTGACCGCAGAATACTGAAAATACTGGGAGAGAACATGAATATCGCCGTGGTAGGACTTAGCCACAAGACAGCAACTGTTGAAGTTCGGGAAAAACTGAGCATTCCCGAAACACAGTTGGAAGGTTTAATCGCTCAGCTGTGTAGCTACCCCAACATTGAAGAGGTAGGAATACTCAGCACTTGCAATAGACTCGAAATTCACATTGTTGCTACAGAAACTGAGCAGGGAATTCGAGAATTAATCCAGTTTCTCTCAGAGAATAGTCAAATTCCCCTGCCTCAGCTGCGCCCACACCTATTCATTTTGCTTCATCAAGATGCAGTCATGCACCTGATGCGAGTTGCGGCAGGTCTTGATAGTCTGGTACTGGGAGAAGGTCAAATTTTGGCTCAAGTCAAAAATGCCCACAAACTTGGTCAGCAATACAAGGGCATCGGACGCTTGCTCAATCGGCTTTTTAAACAGGCAATTACTGCAGGCAAGCGAGTTCGCACTGAAACCAGCATCGGTAAAGGCGCTGTCTCGATTAGTTCTGCTGCTGTAGAGTTGGCTCAGCAGAAGGTGGAGACTTTGTATGGAACAACTCTCGAACCTTATAGTTTTACTATTGTTGGTGCTGGTAAAATGTCCCGTTTGCTAGTACAACACTTGCTGTCGAAAGGGGCTAAAAAGATATCGATTGTGAATCGCTCCGTCCGCAGAGCAGAGGAACTAGCCCGTAAGTTTCCTGATGCCCAACTGCAATTGCATCCACTATCAGAGATGATTAATGTAATTTCAGAATCTGATATCGCCTTTACGAGTACTGCTGCTACTGAACCACTGTTAGACCGTTCTCAATTAGAAGCTGTTCTTGAGACGAATCAACAATTGATGCTATTTGATATTTCTGTGCCTCGCAATGTAGCGGCAGATGTCAATGAGTTAGATAATGTGCAGGCATTTAATGTTGATGACTTACAAGCAGTCGTCGCTCAGAATCAGGAGAGCCGTCGTCAGATGGCGATGGAAGCTGAGAGGCTTTTGGAAGAAGAAGTAGAGGCTTTTGAGGTGTGGTGGCGATCGCTCGAAACTGTGAGTACGATTAGTTCTCTGCGAGATAAAGTAGAAGGTATCCGCGAGCAAGAATTAGAAAAGGCTTTATCGCGTCTTGGTTCAGAGTTTGCTGAAAAACATCAAGAAGTTATTGAAGCTTTAACGCGGGGTATCGTTAATAAAATTCTCCACGATCCAATGGTGCAGTTAAGGGCGCAGCAGGATATTGAAACCCGACGCCTAGCTATGCAATCGCTGCAGATGCTTTTTAATTTGGATACGGGTGAGCAATTTGGTTAGTCTGGGAAGCAGTCTTTCATGCCTGGAAGAACGGGCAAGTAATAAGTAATAAGTAATAAGTAATAAGTAATAAGTAATAAGTATAATACTGCTATATTTTTTGATTTGTTACTTATTATTTAAAACTTATTATAGCAGTCGTCTGGTTCTAATCCTCTGGCTGTGGCTTCCCTTAGATAAGTAGCGGAAGCACAACTAAATAAGTCAATGTCCATCTCCAAGGTATAGGTTTCCAGCAAACGCCCAATTAGGCTTTTGAGCATTTCATGTTCGGGGGAGATGGTCATTATTTCTAGAGTTCCTTCCAGATAGCTCAGGCGCAGTCGCGGTTTGTTACCTAAGGTTTCAATTAAACTCTGGTACTGTTTCCAAGTAATACCTCCGAGAGGGATACGGGGTTCGCTAACAGCAGGATTAATCAGTTTCTCTAAGTCAGCTTGGGGAATGTCTACGGTAACTTTCATGAGATTAATCTAGGAGTTAAAATCTAAGTTGTTTCAGGTAAACACTGGATATAAATTATATAAATTACTCCACACTTTCAGCAAAATTGACTCGCTTATAGAGTTGACTGAAAGCAACTTTAAAATCTATTGACTGGAGAGTTAATACAGAATCTTCTGATTCATACTCAGTCAATACCCATTGCCCCTCAACGGTTTTGGCATACTGTATAAGATGATATTTAGTTTGGTCAATGAGAATATATTCTTTAAACTCGGCAATCGAACGATAATGAAGGAATTTGTCTCCTTGGTCGTAATCTCTAGTTGATTTCGATAAAACTTCAACAATCAACAACGGATTCATAATTGTTGTGGTATTTGAGCCATAATAAATAGGTTGACCTTGAACAACCATGATATCGGGATAGGTAAACTGGCGATATTTCGGAATCCATAGTTTTATATCACCGATATAAACATCGTAGTCTTTGTCCTCTAACGCCAAGTTTAAGCGAGAAGCAAAATTCAGGGCGATCTTGTTATGATTCGTTGTACCACCAGTCATTGGAATAATCTCTCCATCACGGTATTCATTTTTGTAATCAGCTTTTTCTTCCAGTTCTAAATATTCCTCTGGCGTGTAATAGGGTTTGACTGTTTTGATTTCAACCGTAGTAGTTTGGAGTTGCATGGGTTCACCTAGTTAATTTTTAAAGCTGATTTTTGCAAATTTTGATGATTAAAAATTGATTTCACATTTTCAAAAGAAACTATAACATAATGACTTCTAAGGAGATTATATAAATGTCAGATAATTGGTCATATCCTGATTACATTTGGTGGGTCAAACCAGGACTTTTAGCAGGAATGCCACGGCCACCTTTAGAGGATTTACCCCAACTCTATCAAGCTGGAATGCGCGGTATTGTTTCGGTGATGGATGAACCTTCAGGTATTGAAGAGTATAGAGAAGCAGGTTTTTCGGCTTTATGGTTGCCGATTACGGGAGGGAAAGCTCCTGCTCTGGAACAAGTCAAACAGTTCGTTGAGTTTACTGATCCTTTATTAGCAAAAAATCAACCAGTTGTTGTACATTGTACTAGCGGTAATCGTAGAACTGGTACTCTTTTAGCTTCTTATTTGATTGCTAAGGGGGAAACTCCTTCTGTTGCGATCCAACTTATTCAAAAAGCTCGTCCCACAGCTGAACTTAGGGAAGTTCAAATCAGCTTTTTGTCAGAATTACCGACTCTCCTTAAATAAAAAGGCCTCCATATTGTTAGCACGGATGCCTCAAGTTCTCTCTAGATGTAGACCGTTACATAAGACTTACCCAAAGCTACCCATATCTGGACTTTCCTATACTGGACAATTAATCCAAAGGTAACTAAGAGAGCAAAATCCCACTTCATCCTGAAGGCGATGGCGCTACTCCAGTCCATAGGGCGTACACGACGTAACTCGCCGCGTATAAGTTCAAGGTTTTTAATTTGAGTACTTCGCTACCTATCCGTTCTTACCAATTTCAAACTGACACCTAATCCTCAGTTACCTGTAAGGGCTTGGCTGTTTGACGGGTTTTGTTCCGGTTCTCAAGCCGTAAGTTTTTAAGCTTGGTTTTCGCTTCTTACCAAACTACCACATCTGTACAAAAAGTCAAGCAATGGGTAGCTTTGTCCAACAATTAAGTTACAGTTTCAAACCCTGTTAGATAGCAATTTTTGGTAGCAACACTTGTTGTTAGCGCCGGAAGGAAGACTAAATGAGTGTGTGTGGTTTGAAAGAGCTTGTTCTTCATCAACCACCTATATCTTGCTATGTATTTTTGAGTTACACCAGTGAAGATAGGAAAGTTATGGAGAAATTTAGTAGTCATATGCTAAGCAATTCACAGCAGACTATATTTGTCAAGGGCTGATTTTTGTTCTTTACACTACTTAACAAAAAATCCGTTCCTCGAGGGTAGTGAAATTTCACTTACTGCTCTGTGTAATTAGCTCAAATTCTACGGTAAATCAAGGGTTGGAGATGAGACTGGTGTTTTTTGGCACATAAAACCGGCAGTATATATCTATATTGATTTTTTCATTGTCAACAAGATATGTCAATTCTCACAGTAAATGAGAATATTCTCAATAATCGCCCTAATGTGAAGTTAAGATAATTTTGAGAGATTATGGATTAAAAACTGATGGCTGGTATTTATTGTTTTTGCTTATTAGTTATTGCTCTAAATAGTTAATTTAGAAATTTATTAACTGAAGATATCTATACTTTGTGATAATTGATGCCTAGTATCAAATAGAAAAGCAGAAGGCAGAGGGCAGAAGTTTTTTTTATAGCAGTTTTCTCTTGGATAAAGTAGAACACTCTTAAGTTCTAGGATAAAAGTCAGCCCAGAAGAATAATTTCTCCCCATCTCCCCATCTCCCCATCTCCCCATCTCCCCATCTCCCCATCTCCCCCTCTCCCCCCCCCCCCACCTCCCCCCCCCCCCAACCCCCCACCTCCCCCCCCCCCCCCCTCCCCTCC
>JAAHGS010000145.1 GCA_010692645.1 Symploca sp. SIO2E9 | reverse complement strand
TCTCCCCATCTCCCCATCTCCCCATCTCCCCATCTCCCCATCTCCGCGTCTCCCCATCTCCCCATCTCCCCATCTCCGCGTCTCCCCATCTCCCCATCTCCCCATCTCCCCATCTCCCCATCTCCCCATCTCCGCGTCTCCCCATCTCCCCATCTCCCCATCTCCCCATCTCCGCGTCTCCGCGTCTGTTTTTAAAAATCCCTATGGGTGAAGGGCTTAGCATCCTTACCAGTGTAACTGGAGACGACATGACCATTGCCAGTAACTTTGTATTTATAAGTTACCAATCCTTCTAAACCCACTGGTCCTCGCGGAGGCAGTTTTTGAGTACTAATTCCCACCTCAGCACCAAAGCCATAGCGGAAGCCATCGGCAAAACGGGTGGAACAGTTATGGAAGACATTGGCAGAATCAACTAGGGCAAGAAAAGCCTCAGCAGTTGTTTGATTTTCGGTGACGATGGCATCAGTATGGGCAGAACCGTAGGTGTTAATATGATTAATAGCATCTTCAAGAGATTCAACCACTTTAATCGAGAGCATTAAGTCGCTGTACTCAGTAGACCAATCAGCTTCTGTCGCTGCTGAGATGTCGATAATTTTGCGGGTTGTTTCATCTCCCAGTAGGGTAACATTGCGTTCTACCAGGGCAGCTGCTGCCAGTGGCAACAACTTCGGCGCAATTTCGGAGTGGACGAGGAGAGTTTCAATTGCGTTGCAGACAGCTGGGTATTGTGTTTTCGCGTCAACTGTAATCTCTACTGCCTTTTCAAGTTGTGCTGCTTGATCAATATAGAGATGACAAATACCATCGGCATGACCTAATACTGGAATACGAGTATTTTCCTGCACATAGCGAACAAAAGAGTTAGAACCTCTGGGAATAATTAAATCAATGTATTGATCTAGTTGTAGCAGTGCCTTGATTTCCTCTCTGGTAGTCAGCAATTGCACAGCTGCGGGATTAACTGCTGTTGCTGATAATGCCTGAGTAATCACTTTCACCAGCATTTCACAGGAGCGAATTGCCTCCCTACCCCCTTTGAGGATAACGCCGTTACCCGATTTAATCGCCAGGATGGTAATTTGAATTAAGGCATCAGGACGTGCTTCAAAGATGATACCCAAAACTCCTACTGGGCAGGTAATCCGCTTGAGAATTAATCCTTCATCCAGCTGGCGATGCATTTGTACTTTACCAACAGGATCACTAAGTTTACCGACATCGCGCACGCCCTCAATGGCTGCCTTCAGCTTAGTCTCATCTAATTTCAGCCGATTATAAAGTGGCTTGGGAATATTATCTGCCTCAGCAGCTTGGCAGTCTGCCCGATTCGCCGCCAAGATTTCAGGTGCAGCCGCTTCCAAAGCTTGGGCAATAGCTTCAATGGCTTGATTTTTAGCTTCTGTGGGCAGCAGTGCCAACTGCCTTGCAGCTTGACGGGTAGTTTGAGCGATCGCACTCAAGGAAATGGTAGCAACTTTAGAGGCACTCATGGCAGTACACAGAAATATCTAAGGGTAATCAGCAGTTTAGCAAAATGCTTCCCTCTACTGCGATCGCCTAACATTTTTGAGAACTACCCTACCTTCAATAGCTGAAGAAGCAGAGTCATCTTATACGATAGCTGAAAAATTATATAAGTGATCTTAAACTTTTGTTTCATTACCATCGTTTATACCATAAATTCAAGTTTTTTTGTTTTATGGCAATTGACTTTAAGGCATTTTTTATGTAAGATAAACGGTTATTACTCAGTAGTTACTATTCCTAAATAGTATTTATTAATAATTCATAAACTACCTCTACCTGGATTTTATAGCTCAACCGTAAGCGATAAATTTCAATGACATTGGTTTTCAGGATACAAAATTTAGCAGTCAGGTTGAGGCATGGGTAAAGAAAATCAGCAACAATCTTCAGACATGGTTGTAAGAGATGAACGACTAGATCTTGTAAAAGCAATAAGTATATCCCTTGTTTTAATTTGGCATTTGAAACCAATAAGAATAATTTCAGGAGAAACACCACATACTTTTATAAAAATTACGTCTTTTATTCTTGATCAACTCTATTTAAGTTTAACATTAGTTGCAGTTCCTCTTTTTATTTTAACCTCCTTATTTATACTGTTTAAAAAACTTCAATCTTTGGGATATCAATACTTATTGAGAAGGTGTAAGCATTTATTAAAAGTATTTATTTTTTGGTCTTTGTTTCAATTTTCAATTTACTATTTGATCTCATTGCTCCAATCAATAATATCAAATACACTCTTTTCTTGGTATATTCCTAATTTTCCAGTCTATAGATTATTGATTGAGGGTGGTCCACCTCTACCTTTAGTAGGAGGATCAGTATTCTACTTCTTGTTTATTCTCATAGTGTTAACAATTTTAGCTTATGTCTTTCACCTCTTTATTGGTAAGAAAAAAAGTAAGTTTAAAAACCATATTTGTGTGGCAATTATTATTATGCAAGCAGTTTACTTTGAAGCCTTAAATCTTACGGGTAGAGGTCTTTCGTATTTGCAGTTAGAAAATTTCTTGATTTATATTCCGATTGCTTATCTTCAAATTCAAAAAGAAAGAAGTATCAGCAGTAGGTATAGTCTATTTTTGTACATAGGTTTTTTCGTCTTCGGGCTTCAAGATATATTTTTAAGACAAATAGGCTATAATCCTGGTGTTTACTCTCGTGTTTCAATTATTTTTGGTGCTTTAGCTGTTTTTAGTAGTTGTCTTAATCTTGAGTACTGGAAAGCCTCAGATAGTGTTAATTTTCTATCAAGATATTCACTAGGAATTTTTGCTATCCATAAATATTGGCAATTTCTGGCAATATTTACCATTGTAAAGTTATCTGAAACGACAGATTGGCTAAAAAATATAAATAATATATCAATTATTAATGTATTAGCTATTTTTGTCGCGCTAGTTACTATATCATTAACTTTTGGTAGTGTTCGACTCCTAAGTAGTTCACCTTTTCAAAGGTTTATTAAGTAGATTTTTTTACGTATCTACATATGGATATGGCAAATTACAAATATTTGACCGTCTGACTATTGATTAGATGGACAGTGAGCATCTAATCAACTCCTAGAGAGCAAAAAACCGAAAATACCCATAGCAGATAATACATGATGTGACTGCTTTTCTACGGCACGCTGCGCTAAAGTAGAAGATAGGGATAGTAGCATTATCGTTCTACTTCATCCAGTCGACTTTCTAACTCTACCACCCGCTCCTTAAGTTCAATAACTAAGGTAGCAAGTCGCTTAAACATAGGATCATCTCCAATAAGAGATGAAGAGGCTCGCGACGGAGGCATAGAGCTTGAACCCTGTCGCTGACTAACTCGCTCGCGTCTGGATTCCGAACCAGTTACTCTGTTTATCCGAGACTCTAAGCGACTGATTCTAGATCTTAGTTGAACGTTTTCTGATTCTAAGCGGGCAATACGGGTATTGAGAATTTGTGAAGCTGAGGCTGGGGTAAAACTTCTCGATAGCAGAACTAATAATATAAAAGTCAAGGTGACTCCAAGTACTCGTGACAGCATGATTTTCATTCAGTCTGGGCTAATTGGGAGATTTTTTTAGCTAGAGCAAAGTCTTGCTGGGTTAGTCCTCCAGCGTCATGAGTAGTGAGGCTAATCGTAACTTTATTATAAGAGATGAAAATATCTGGATGATGTTGAGCTGTTTGAGATGGTTCTACCAGACGATTAACAAAATCTATTGCTTCAACGAAGTTTTTGAATTGGAAAGTGCGGCTTAGTTGTTTGCCGTTAGTTGTCCAACCTGACAAGTTCTGTAGCTGTTGATTGATTTGAGCTGGGTTTAGGAGTCTTGTTTGGATTGCAGGGGTTTCCGTGGCAATGGAAATGTTAGTCAGCAATGAGATAATGTTGACAATGATTAAAATCGACAGCATTATTTTCCATAGAGTTTGGGATCTATAGTTTCTTCTGCTGAATCTCGATTGTTCAGTTAAGATTTTTAAATTCTTCGGGTAATTGAAACTTGCCATCTTTACCAGCCTCAAAATCAATAACTTTGAATACGGCATCAATATTGAGAGAACCGTAAATATGGGGAAAGCATTCTCCTCCCTCTATTCCTTCATAGCGAATTTCTTCTTGCACCTTGTCGGAATCAATGCCAAGGAGTACTAATTCTTGTTGATTGCGGAAGAGGGTGTTTGCCACTTTGATTACTTGCAACGGTGTTGAACAGTGGATAAAACCTTCGGAGTCGAGAGTATCACCTCGGTAAATTCCGGTTAGTTGGGCTTGCTCCCATTGTTGGCGCTGCGTAATATGCAAAATAGTGTTCATGACAAATTGCTCCTCGATACCTTCAGCATATCGCTTTCTTGGCGATCGCTCGGGGAGAGGGGGAGAGGGGGAGATGGGGAGATGGGGAGATGGGGAGATGGGGAGATGGGGAGAGGGGGAGATGGGGAGAATGGAATGAACAAGTAATAAGCAATAAATATTCTTGTCTTCACTTATTACTTATTACTTATTACTTATTACTTATCCTCCGGATTCGGTAAATCCCAGATGACTTCAAATTTGGTGTCGGGGACATTTTTACGCCACCACTGAAGATGTCCTTCTGCGTCTGATTTCGTGCGATAGCGATCGATAATTGACCATTGCAATTTGTTGTGCAATAGGCGGGCAATCGCCCACGGCTTGAGCCTGTCTCGATAGGACATAATTTAGTTGTCTCCTTGAGGTAATAGGGAGCCAGAGCCAGCCTGCGAGTATAGAAGCCTTCAGGCTGGCTTTTTTCTGGGTTACAATTGTAACAATATTAATATACTACATTAGCTTTATTAGCACAAGTTTTTTGAAAAAAAAGTTTACAAATATACTAAGTCCGCTGTAGAGCGATCCTGCTAGGGGTTTGAATCCTTGTCTAATGGCTAAAGTGCTTTCAAACTGAAATTTTGCACTATTGTTGGTAAGCTACTTTTACTGCCCCCAAATCAATTTCCGGTCTAACAGCTAAAGTCCATTAAAATGGACTCAAATTAATGTAGGGCAAGCGCTTAGTCCTCTTTTAGAGGACTTATGCTATGAGCCTGAGGTTTGAACCACAGGCGGGTGAAATAGTACTTCTCTTTCTACTTACTTTTGCTCTAAGCCACAATGTAGCTGTCCTCTTGCATAGGAGTAGTAACTGTGACTGTTGAGCTATCTCAGCCAGATTTCCGACGACTAACCCGTATTGTTGAGAATTTACCCGATTTTGCCAACGTGCGCGATCGCAGACGCTTGGTTGCAGGGGCATTGGAAGGTGCACCCTCTTCATCAACTATATTCAGCCCTTTACTAGCGATTACGTAATGAAGGTACAAGTATGATTGCTGTTTTAAAGGATTTGCAGGCGAACGCACCGGAAATTTATAGTCATTTGTAAGGATAGTTGAGGGATGGGAATTAGTACCGATAGCATTAAAAAATTATTATCTCTACTCAGATCTTATTTACGGAATGAGGGTGAGCGTCGAGCCTATTTGATGCGGGCATTAGGAATCAATGCAGATGCATTAAACCTGATGTGGAACGAACCTGTCAATACTTTCATTCCCAATATGGTGCAAACATTGGTAGCCTTCGGTGAAATTACTCCTGGAAAACCTGCCCTTTGTGCCTTGTTGGAAGTGATTCGTGAAGATATGGGTGTTGATAACAAGGCAAGAATAGATGAGCTACTGCGACAACTGCGAGAGGAGCTAACTGAGACACCAGTTAGCAGCGAACAGCTGCAGTCAAAAGAAGAGGAGCAAACGCAAAGCTCAGTTCCAATAGATGAACATAGAGGATATAAGCAAACTAGCTTCGCTTCTCAATTCCGAAAGCGTCTGGTTGATGAAAAGCAAGTTTACGATCTATCCCGGAATGAAGAGTTTGCAGCGTTTAACTTTATCGGATTCAAAGAAACTCGTCTAACTATAGATTTGGTTGCTTTTGTAAAAGCTGATGGATTAACCGAACAGCAGATTGTGAATCTACGCAATCAGTCCTATGAACTAATGTTTGAAGCACGTTTCATAAATGGCAACATCATCCAAAAATTACTCCCTCTACTAAGACCACTGATGGAGAAGGAAAACCAACGTCAAGGATATTTGGTAAGAGCATTGGGTATGGATGCACCTGTGTTGCGTCGTCTCGTCTGGAATATGACTGTGGATGCTTTCATCACAGACATGGTCAAAAAACTTCATGATTTCGGTGAAATTACTCCTGGAAAACCTGCCCTTTGTGCTTTATTGATAGAGATTCGTGAAGAGGTGGGCGTAAACATCAAGCCAAGAATAGATGAACTAATTTTAGAAGTTCAGACACAAGGAGAAGTTCTCTCCATTCAAACGCCGCCTCATTTACTTTTTGACTTGCTACTCCAAATAGACTTTAAAGAGCAGGTGCGGTTAGTTAGAGAGGTCATGAAATTGCACCGAATTGCTGCTTTCCTAATTCACGGTGAGCCTTGCTGCGGACAACAACTTTTAGTTACTCGATTATTCCGCTTGAAGCCACAGTGGAAAAATATATCGCCCATTAAGATTGATGTAAGTCATAACGGCGTCGGCAGGAGTATTCCTCACCTTTGGCGACAAGTTGCCTCTTGGTTTCATCTGCCTCAAGATACTCAGCCAAACCAGATTATTGAGACAGTTTGCGATCGCCTTTTGACTGAAGATGTTATCTTTATTTTTTACACTGTGGATTATATGCTGCCAAAGGTTCTGGCGACATGGCTTCAGAATTTCTGGGAACCATTGGTAGAAAAGCTTAAAACAAATTGTTGTCCGACTCCAGAGGAAACACACCTGTTAATGTTTCTGGTAGACAATAGTGGCAGCGTTTGTCAGTCAAATATTGTGCTAGCAAAGCAATGCCAACAACTGGAGTATCCCTCGATTCCCCTGCACTTACCACCTGTTAGTCAATTTTCACCCGATATCCTGGATGATTGGATTAGTGACGCGATGGTACATAGGGATGTGCAAATTCCTACTGGGTTAACTGCTCAAATATTGTTAGAGAAGTCAGATAACGGTATTCCAGAATTTGTTTATGAAGAAATTTGCTGTCATTGTGGTCATGATTGGGAAGGAGGATTAGCACAATGGCTGATTTAGCAACTTTACTCGCTAGCAGTGGCAAGCAGTATTACAAGGGAAAACCAATCTCACCAGAAGAGTGCCAGCAGCACGGACTCACTCCTTACTTACCATCGCCGGAACTGATTAATGCTGTCAACCTCGCTATTTTTCTAGAAAAACGTCCCCTGTTGCTCAAGGGGGAACCAGGATGTGGTAAAACTCGCTTGGCGCAGGCAGTTGCTCACGAGCTGAGATTGCCCTATGAGCCTTGGTACATCAAATCTACAACCAGGGCAAGGGATGGGCTTTACACCTACGATGCTGTAAAAAGGTTGCACGACGCTCAACTAGTTCAGCTCGGGAAAGAAAGCAAATCCAAGGTCGATAATTTAAATAATTACATTAAAATGGGACCACTAGGGCGTGCCTTTCAACAGCCACAGCGCACGGTAGTGCTGATTGATGAAATTGATAAGGCAGATATTGACTTCCCCAATGATTTATTGCGAGAGCTTGATGAGCAGAAATTCACGATTGAGGAAACCGACACAGAAATAAAGGCAAAGTACCCTCCGATTGTGTTCGTTACCAGTAATGACGAAAAGGATTTACCCGATGCCTTTCTGCGGCGTTGTCTGTTTTATCACATTGAATTTCCTTATCCACAATTAACTGAGATTGTCAAAGCTCACTTTCCTGAATCGTCCCAGGATTTAGTAGAGGCAGCAGTGGAGCGTTTTAGTGAACTGCGGCAGAAAATGGAGAAGGGTAAGTCGGGGAAAAAGGTTAGTACTAGTGAGTTGCTCGATTGGTTTGCAGTGTTGCATCAATTTCCCAAAGATGAGATTTTAAAGCAGCTTGAACAAAAACTGCTGTTCCCAGAAATTTTGCTCAAGAAATGGGAGGATCATCTACGGTATCTCAATAATGAAGCTTGAAGAACTGCCACTGCTCGATATTTTTAACAGCCTGCGACAGCGACATGGTTTACTGTTAGGGGTTGATGATTATTTGGTAGTATTGCGATCGCTTCAGGCTGGTTTTGGTGTCCCTAGTCGTCAGGAAGTAGAGCAGCTTTGCTGTCTGGTATGGGCAAAGTCTGAGGAAGAAAATCGCTTAGTTAAACGGCTATTTGAGCAGATATGGCAGTATTTTACGGTTGACTCAGAAAATGACTCCCTAGATGCCACTGAAACATCAACCCAATCATCTACATTAGAGGATTCCTTATCTGAAACACCTCCATTAGATGAAGCTTTGCCTGAACTAGAAACACAACCTAGTTTAACTCTAGAACCAGTGCAGGCTGTCCAAGCTGTGCGGAGTAGTAGGCGAGATAGGGAATTGAAACGCCCTCGCTATAGTTTACTGACTGAATATTTTCCGGTGACTAAACGGCAGATGAAGCAAAACTGGCGTTCCCTACGTCGCTTGGTGCGGGAAGGAGTACCCACACAATTGAATGTAGAAGCGACGGTAGCAAAGATGGGGCGTGAGGGTATTTTACTCGAACCTGTGCTAATGCCTCCGCGTTGCAATCGGGCTGATTTGGTGCTGATGATTGATCAAGAAGGCTCAATGGTGCCCTTTCATCAGCTATCGCGGCAGTTGATAGAGACAGCAAAGCGAGGTGGAAGGCTAAGACAAACTCGTGTATTTTATTTTCATGATTATCCTGATGAGTACTTGTATCGTCATCCTGCTTTCCTGAATGCCCAGCCAATTGCTGAGGTGTTGGAAGAGATTGGAGAATGGGCAATGGTATTAATTGTTAGCGATGCAGGAGCAGCACGAGGGAATTTTGACCAAGAGAGGGTTGAAAGTACTAAGGTATGGATTAAGCAATTGCAGCAGTCAGTGCGTCATTGTGCTTGGTTGAACCCGATGCCAAAGGAATGCTGGCAGTATACTACGGCTAGAGAAATTGCACGTTTGCTGCCCATGTTTGAGATGAGTCGCCAGGGGATGAATGGGGCAATCAGTGTTTTACGTGGTCGATATTTTGCTGAAAAAATGGATGAATAATTATGCTATTGGAATTAAGGCAATTAAAAATTCAACCGGGGCACCAATTACTGCTTGAGGATGTTAGCTGGCAGCAATTGGAAAATATCTTAACCGAATTGGGAGAAAGTCGGGCGGCGAGGCTTTCCTATAGTAATGGTCGATTAGAAATTATGGTTCCTCTGCCAGAACATGAAAAAGCCAAGGAAATTATTGGCGACATGGTAAAAATTTTACTGGAAGCACAACAAATTTCCTTTGAAACATTAGGTTCAACAACCTTGAAGAATGAGCGCATGACTCAGGCAGTTGAACCAGACACCTGCTTTTACATTCAAAATCAAGTAGCTGTCATCGGCAAACATAGACTGGATTTGAATATAGATCCTCCCCCAGACTTAGCCATAGAAATTGATATTACCTATCGCACTCAATTAGATAACTATCAGATTCTAGGAGTACCTGAACTCTGGCGATATACACGCCGAGGACTACAAATTAATATCTTGCAATCTGGAAAATATGTAGAATCTGATTCTAGTATCGCATTTCCAAATATCCCGATTATCGAACTAGTAAATCACTACGTTCAACAGAGTCAAATTTCTGGCAGAACCCAAGCCATACAAGCATTTAGAAATTGGATAAGGGAAAATCTCTAATTTTAGAAGAGAGCAAGTTGAGGTGGGAGCATGTCAGGTTTGCAGCTCAATCCTTTGCCCTCATCTGCCCTCATCCCCCAGCCCCTTCTCCCAACCTCGGGAGAAGGGGAGCAAGCCTTCAAAGTCCCTCTCCCAGGCTTGCCAGAGGGATTTAGGGTGAGGGCTTACAAAGGTGACATGCTCCCGTTGAGGTGATGTGATGACTAGCACAACCAAAGAACGTGAAAAAAGAGTTGCGGAGAGACGGATTAAAGGTTTTGCCAAACGATTTGGTGAGGCGCATCGAAACCTAGCTCTTCATGCGGCATTTCCCCTCGCACTCACCCCTGATTTGCTCTATCAAATTTGGGCAAACTTTGTCCCAGAAGCTCCTTGGATAGCTGTGGCTCATGTGTTGCTGTCGCGCTTATGTCGGCAGGTGGGCTATGAAATGTATGAAATGGATATTGCGGATCGTAATCTATTGTTGAGGGAACTCAAGGAGCAGTTTGGACAAGAAAGATTAGACGAACTAGGTGAGTTTTTGCTCGATTATGTGGCACAGCGACTTATTGATGATGATCCCGATACTCAGGATTTGCGAGAGGCGCAGGAGTGGACAGCGTTGGCTTATACGAAGCCTGGTGAAACAGCGCAAGAGTTCGCAGAGGCTTTCAGTTCGAGAGTAAAACTGGACGATATGACAGAGGTACTTCGTCTGACTTCGTTGGTAGAGACTTTTGCGGAACCTCTAATAGAAGCTGGATTTGAGCCTTTACTTATTTATGCAAATGGAATGAAAAGTTTTGTCCGAGGCAATCAAGAAATTGCTATGGCTGAATTTAGCAAACTCCATACATGGAGGGGTCTAGTACAGCTAGCAGGAGTAAATTTGCCCCTTCCTATACAATTGAGTTCTGATAAAGGAACACAAGCAAATCCTTTTTGGATCGGTCAACCTGTTTCTTCCTCAGAGGCTTTTATTGGACGAACGATGGAGATTAATGTAGCCTTTGATCAAATCTATAACCGTAGTAACTTAGCTGTTTGGGGTAGTCCAGGAATGGGCAAGTCATCATTTTTAGAGCAACTCACTTTGCCCGAAGTCTGGCAACTCCACGGACTAGATCCATCCAAGGCAGTAATTGTACTTCTCGATTGCCTTAATATCGTTCCCTTTAATGCTTCTCGTTTCTGGAAAGAAGCTATCCAACTCACCAGGGATAAGTTAGATAGTGAGCCAACACTACAGGCAGAAATCGATACATTACTCGCACAAGGAAAAACAACAAGCGAAAGTTTACGCCTAATATTGCGGAAGTTAGGAAAACAAGACAAGTTTTTATTGTTACTAGTCGATAACTACGATCATACTCTTTACCCACATAAGCAATATACGGAAGAAGAGCTCGAAGCTTTCTTAAGTGAGTGTCGCACTCTGACCTACCACTCTCTGGAAAGACAATACGTCTCGATGATTGTCACCTCATCTCGGCGTCTCAATGAACTCCGTCCCAAGTTTGATCCTCAGAAATCCCCCTGGTACAACCACTATCTATTTCTAGCGCTAAAGCCATTCACAGAGACTGAAGTTAACTCGCTGCTGAATCGCGCACCCATGCTCAAAGCATTCAAGGAAGAGATTTGTGAACTTGCCTACCGACACCCAGCTTTGCTCCAAAATGCCTGTCATTTAGTTTATCAAACCCTAAGAAAAACTGGACAATTTCCAGATCGTGAGTCATTTGCCAAAGAATTTCTCTCTGCGACTCAAGACTTATTTCAAACTATCTGTGAATTATCCAGTGAAGTCGAACAAGTACTCTTGATGCTGATTGCTTTATCGAATCTAGGAGGTCGATTGCATACAAAGCACTACGATTTAGGCAATATAGAGCTTCTTTTCAGCCAGCAAGAGCGACAACTCAGTGAGCTGGAAGAGCAAGGTATAATTATCCACACTGTAAAGGGAGGAAAGAAAATGTACTCCTTTGCTTCATCAATGATGGAATGGTGGGTGATTCAAAAGATTAGGAACAGCAATGAAATAGAACTGCAACAACGACAGAAAGTACTTTTTAAGCTGATCAGCCGCAGGCGAGTCGAGCAAGTGACAAAGGCAGTCCAGTGGCTATGGCAAAGTAAAGATCAGGCACTCTCTATCCTCAACTGGATTGGTAAAGAGCGATCGCATCATACGCCATTTTGAAGGAAACTACCAGTGCGATCGCTCTTAATCAGGTCGTTGCTGCCAGACGCAAATCAGCGATAATAGGTAACTCAAATAAGGCTTTCTCTAACAATCGCTTCGAGAAAAACAAAATCTCTAGGTTCTCAATTTCCCCTGTAGAGGGGTTGAGACGAGCCACAATGCCATAATCAATTTCTTCTGATTCTTGCTCTGCATAGTATGATCAAAGAGAAGAGCGATCGCTAACCATCATATTTTTATCGTAAATCAGATTAATTACCCGAATGCAAAGGCAGCATCACGGTAAAAGTAGAACCCACACCAACTTCACTATCAACAGTAATAGTACCTCGGTGCAAGTCCACGCATTGTTTAACAATTGCTAACCCCAGTCCAGTACCAGGAATATTAGTAACATTACGGGCTCGCTTAAAGGACTCAAACAGTTGCCCTAAATCCTCTGAGGGAATACCAATACCACTGTCTTGAATGCGGAAAATAGCTGATTGTGAGTTACAAGTCAATTCAAACTCAACAGTACCTCCTTCAGGGGAATACTTAATCGCATTGGAAAGTAGATTTGTCAGAGTATGCCCTAGCAAATTAGCATCCATCTGGGCATAGGTACCCTCACTCAGAGAATTTCCCAAGAACCTCTCGATAAAAGTGAGAGTGTGTTTAGGACTAGCACTAATCCGCTGATTTTCTACAAGTTCGTGGCAAAATGCCACTAAATCCATTGGCGCTGGTTCAAACTTGAGTTTACCTACTTCTGCTTTCCCAATCAGGAGAACTTCATCCAACAGCTTAGTTATCCGTTCAACTCCACATTGAATACGGTAGTGGTGATTGAGTTTCTTCTCGTCAGACAATCTATCACTGTAGCGCTCCAAAATTTGAGCAGAAAATTGAATCGTGGTTAGTGGTGTGCGGAACTCATGAGAAACTAGGGACACAAACTTAGAGCGAAGTTCGCTAATTTCCTTTTCCTTTGTCAGTGCTTTGTGAACCTCAGCTTCTGCCTGCTTAAGTTTAGTTATGTCCCTTCCCACTGCTTGATACTCAATAAAGTTGCCCTGTTCATCAAACAAAATTCTATTAGTCCACTGCTGCCAGCAAGTTTTTCCGTCAGGAGAGATAACTCGGTGTACATAAGTGTTGATAGGATTTTCCCAAGAAAGAGAACTCAAACTCTGGGCAGGGATTTGTTGGTCTTCTATTGGAATAAGCGGTATAAAACTGTACCCAATCAATTCAGAGCGCTGTTTACCGAAATAGCGGCAGTAGGCATCGTTAACAAAAGTCAAAGTACCGTCAGCCTGAAACCGACAGATGAGTTCAGTTTGATCTTCAACAATAGCACGGTAGCGTGCTTCACTCTGCTGTAGTGCCTCAAAAGTCCGTTTGCGCTCAGTGATATCCTCAAGCATGCCCATATCAACTAATTCTCCCTTCTCATTTGACAGGGCGATTACAGTTACATTTCCCCAGAGAATCTCTTGATTCTTTTTGAGGTAGCGTTTGATCAGCCGAAAGCTTCCAATCTGGCCTTCGTGTAAGTGCTGTGTGAAAGAATATGTCTGATTTAGATCCTCGGGATAGGTGATATCGATAAAAGTCATACCGATTAGTTCTGACTCTGTATAACCTAGCATTTCAGCAAGTGTTCGATTCACCTTGAAAAAGCGACAGTTTTTATCTGCCAGCGCCATACCGATGGGTGACTCATCAAACACTCTGCGCAATAGTTCTTCACTTTGCTTCAAAGCCTCTTCTGTCCGTTGGTGTTCAGCTATTTCGTTATTTAGTTGCTCAATCGTCTGCTTCAGTTTCTTGGTACGTTTCTCTACCTGCTCTTTAACCCAGCCCTGGCGCATTGCTACCAAAAAAACCACTAAAATGCCTGAGATGATTTGTACTGGTCCTCCAGTCAATGTGGGCGGACCAAAGGGAATAGTCGCAGCATAAATAACGTATATTGCCCAGACAGCGCTACTAATCATCCCCGTTTTTAGCCCACCAATGCTAGCTGTCAGTAACACTGTCATGATCACTAACAGGAAAGGAATGGGAACGATAATCCCAGACTGGCGCAGGATTTCAATCAAGATGGTGATGCTTGCCGTCACCAATCCTTCAGTCGAAAATAGCAGTTTTAGTCTCAACCAAAGTCTTTGTATGAGAGTTGATTTGGGAATTTCTGGCATGGGGTTATCATCAGGGTTGTAATGCCTTTTAAAGCTGAACCTATAGTCAACCTGCCAGTTTGACTTCTAAAAAAGGCCTGGCAGTCTTGCTAAACACCTTCTTAGCATTATTTTCGCAGAAATAAATAGTACTGTACTTTCACTGATGGTAATTAGTCTCAAGGGCTAGCAGTTGTGCTTCAAGACGATGAAACTATCGGCAACAAAACCAGAGAAGGGCTATTATATCCGCAACTTACCATTAGTGTAATAATTTCAGCATCTAGCAACCGAGTTTCACCAGCAGTTTTACCAATTCCAGAATTAACAGGATAAGTAGGAAAACAAGCACCACTCAAACTCAAACGTAAAGCATTCCCTTTGGCAATTATTACACAAGTAGGCTGCAATTGAATCTGTAGCAGCTTCGTCTTTTCCCCAGGATTTATTCTTCTGTAACCCTGAGTAAAATTGTAGACACTACCATCAGAATACACCTCAGATAAAACTGCACAAATATCAAAACTGGGAGTATCTGCAGTGCAAAAAACTTCAACCATTACATCTCCTGCCAGATGCAAATCCTCTGTCAGCTTTTGGGAAGTATAAGTTAAAACATCTGTGCGACAATCAATAGCAGAGCGATCGCAACTTCCTAATGGTACTGCCCCATGACCTCCCAAGGCAGGAACAGGACGCCAAGGATCCTGTACAAATACATCTATTGAATTGTCTATTAATTGTTCTTTTGAAGTTACTAACTCACCTGAATCATCCCTTAAATTAGCTAAACTAGAACTTGCTAAATAATAGGATTTATGATTACCACTAGGCCAACTATCAAAATAGCGCCACTGATTACTGCCCATCTCAAATAGGCTAACAGACGCTTCCTGTAAAATTCCAGTATCAATTCCCTTGAGGAATTGATCAAACCAAAGCACTTGCAACTGATCAACAGGACTATTAGCTTCGGCACTATAATCTACTCTCCCCAGTTTACGCCCCCAAGGTAAATGCGCCCAAGGTCCAATCAACAGATGCTGCGGTTTGGTTATGCGAGCTGCCATATCTTTATATAAATGGAGAGTACCCCGCACAAAGGTATCGAACCATCCTCCAATGTGCAACATCGGTAAATCGACATCCTCAATCAAATTCTTGGGAGAAAATTGTTCCCAGTATTCCCCAGGATAGGGATGGTCTAACCACTTATGATAGAAAGAGTCTGGTGCTAACTCTGTGAGAATCTCGGGACGAGCAGGATATTGATCGTACAAAGGCAAATTGCGGGAAGCAGCATAAAGCCTTTGATAAGCATGTTCATCTCCGCGCAAACGGGCTGTTTCTGCCGCTAGCTGAATTGCCCAACCGAGATTAGCTTGCAGGCAAAAAGCGCCTCCCTCATAAGCCCAGTCACTATATAAATCATAGCCAACCATTGCCGGACAAAGGACTTTAAGGGCAGTGGGGCAAGTAGCAGCAGCGTAGAGCTGAGTCATACCCTGATAGGAAAAACCATACATACCTACATCCCCAGTGCTACCAGGTAAAGCAGCTGCCCAGTTAACACTATCAAACCCATCATCTATTTCATGGGCAAATAAATCAAATTCCCCTTCCGAGGTACCTCTGCCCCGCACATCCTGAATCACCACAATATAGCCACGGGCAGCATACCAACTGGGATGAGCATAGACTACAGTAGAAGCGATCGCTTTACCATAGGGTTGCCGCATCAGCAGTACAGGAAACTCATCCCCACTATCGGGGCGGTAAATATCTGCATCCAGACGCACACCATCACGGGTAAGCATCGACGCCGTTTCTTTTTTAACTTTAACCTGCAAAATTTACCAGACTTAGTACTATTCTCCACTGATAACCATTAGAACACGGTAAGTAATAAGTAATAAGTAATAAGTAATAAGTGACCAAAAATATGGGATTCAAGCCCCGTCCTTCGCTTGACGGCTTTTTGTGGGAGCAATATTGATAAACAATGGGATTGATAGTAGAATATTTTTAGCGGTAATGCGCACATACAAAAGGCGAAGTAGGTCTAGCGGACAACTTCTGATCCGGAACCCTGGTAGCATAAATCCTAGATCTTGTACAAATGAGGAAGTCGTTAAGGCGAGAACTCGAAAAACATCGCTTCAAACGCCGCCGGACAGTCGGTGT
>JAAHGS010000144.1 GCA_010692645.1 Symploca sp. SIO2E9 | reverse complement strand
GGGTTCGGGACGAACCTCTCTAACCGTGGAGCTTCCAGCTCTACGCCAAAGACTCGTAAACATACGGGAGCTATGGCGCAACTGGGGGCGAAGAAGCGGCAAAAACTTCTAATTACCGATAGTGGCGGAGCTGAAACTCCGCCTTACTTCGTAGAAGGCGGAGTAGTTCATGTGTTAATTTGTCTGCTGCTACCCTCTGCGATCGCAAAAGCAATTACTTCTATTTGATTTATAGCACTTCTCAAATTGGTGAGATACAAATTTCTTAGTTTTAGGGAGCAGGGAGTAGGGAGCAGGAAGCAGGGAACAGAACTAGATGTATCTCAGTTATTCGAGAAACGCTATATATCTACAACTCAGTATTCCTGCACATTCATTTGTTCCTAAAGTAGCCGCTTTTTTCCGACGTCATCACTCACAGAAGATGCTGCCACTTCTACTACTAAGGCAGGAGGTTCATAATTGTCTAAATCTACTGGTGAGTTGCTGCGAGTAGGAGATTTTTCCAAAGCATTAACGTAAAAAGCAATATCAGGCTGATCTTCTCTCATACCTGTTTTTCTGAAACTACAATTAGTCAGTTCCCTGAAGGGAATGTTTTTGAGGGCGCAAAAGAGAGTTACAATGGTTGAAATAATGGAATTGTATTCGGAGTGATTTAAGCCAATTGGTGACATTTCAATCCGCAGTTTGCCATGGTGATAATAGGCTCTACTTTTTTCGTATGCTGGTTTGTAGGCTAATAGCATGAACTCTTCCCAGGTGGCTTTAACCCAGGTATCCGTGGCGAAGTTTTGCGGTAGGGTTGGGGATTGAGTCATAGGCTGTTAGATACTATAGCGCTGCGCGCTGGGAACTCTTAACAGGGAACTCTTAACAGGGAATGGAAAAGCTTATCAAACAAAGGTTTTAGCAATTGTTCTTTACCTGAATTTGTAAACATACCAGTGCGCACTGCTATATGTGGATGCAACTCATAGTGCGATGGGCGAAGCACTGCTGCAAACAGACCGCAGTAAAGCTCATTGTTTAGGTATTAAGGCTCTGTCTAGTTCTATTGTTGCAGAAGAGTTAACAAATCAGCAGTACCAACATCTGGAATTTTTTTAAATTGCGATCGCACATCTAGCTGTACTCAACTTCACTAGCAATAGCTTAAATTAAAATAGGCAGCGTCGGGAGTACCTCACTAGACTAGCGAGAACAGCACATCAGGAAATAGCCACGAAAATCATTATTATCCAATGATATGTTTGTTCAATTACCCTTGTTAATTACCATGAAGCATTGACTGTTCATAGTACGCGCTGCGCGGATGCTGAACAAACATTGTTGATTGTTCATTGGTAAAATATTTCACAACTGCCGAATACCAATCCAATGAGCCATCCTTAAATATTCCACCAGAGAATAAAAGATTCGATGAAGCTTTGGAAAAAGCAGCTTACATCAAAGGATAAATATGTCAATAATGGATAAAGCTCTTTTTCTACTACAGAGGTTTAGCCTATCATTATAGCTTAAATTGCATAGTTATCGCCGAATTTTGAGCTTATATCTTGCCTTAACATTAACCTGACAGTTAAAACCCAGTCTACAGACCAATATCTCCTGCCTCCTGCCTCACAGCCTCTCAAATTTCTATAAACTATAGACTTAAAGCCAATAAAATCAGAAACCTTAGTCAAAACAGTATTAACACCAATTGTCTGAAATTAATTACACTATGACTAGCCCTTTCCTAAACCGACTCCATAGCCCAGAATACCCTGTTATCGTCTTTGATGGCGCCATGGGTACCTCTCTCCAAACCCAAAACTTGACAGCAGCCGACTTTGGTGGATCAGAATACGAGGGATGTAACGAATATCTCGTACACACCAAGCCAGAAGCTGTAGAAAAAGTACATCGCGCCTTCTTTGAGGCTGGTGCAGATGTGGTGGAAACTGATACTTTTGGTGGTACTTCTGTGGTGCTGGCAGAATATGATTTAGCAGACAAGGCTTACTACCTCAATAAAGCCGCAGCCGAATTAGCCAAACGAGTAGCAGCAGAATGTTCTACCCCAGAAAAACCCCGCTTTGTTGCCGGTTCCATGGGCCCTGGTACAAAGTTACCAACTCTTGGACATATTGATTTTGATACTCTCAAAACAGCTTATATCGAGCAAGCCGAAGGGCTATACGACGGTGGTGTTGACTTACTGCTGGTGGAAACTTGCCAGGATGTGCTGCAAATCAAAGCTGCCCTTAATGCTATAGAAGAGATGTTTCAGAGTAAAGGGGCAAGAGTGCCAGTGATGGTTTCCGTCACCATGGAAGCGATGGGCACAATGCTAGTTGGCTCTGAGATTAATGCAGCCTTGGCGATTTTGGAGCCTTACCCGATTGATATTCTTGGTCTCAATTGTGCCACAGGACCAGACTTGATGAAGGAGCATATCAAATATCTGTCTGAGCATTCCCCCTTTATAATTTCCTGTATACCCAATGCCGGATTGCCAGAAAACGTCGGTGGACAAGCTCACTATAGGCTAACACCGATGGAACTGCGGATGTCACTGATGCACTTTATCGAAGATTTGGGAGTGCAGGTTATTGGTGGCTGTTGCGGTACGCGCCCTGACCATATTCAACAGCTAGCAGAAATTAGCAAAACTCTCAAGCCGAAACAGCGTTATCCCCAGCAAGAACCCTCGGCAGCTTCAATTTACAGTACTCAGCCCTATGAGCAGGATAACTCCTTCTTGATTGTTGGCGAACGCCTTAATGCCAGTGGTTCTAAAAAGTGTCGTACTCTATTAAATAATGAAGACTGGGATGGTTTGGTTTCCTTAGCAAAATCTCAGGTAAAGGAAGGGGCGCATGTTCTTGATGTTAACGTCGATTATGTAGGGCGTGACGGCGTGCGGGATATGCACGAATTGGCATCGCGCTTAGTGACAAATGTGACACTACCCCTGATGCTAGACTCCACCGAATGGGAAAAAATGGAGGCTGGGTTAAAGGTAGCTGGGGGCAAATGTTTACTTAACTCCACCAACTATGAAGATGGGGAACCGCGTTTCTTGAAGGTGCTAGAGTTGGCAAAGAAATACGGTGCTGGCATCGTCATTGGTACCATTGATGAAGAGGGAATGGCGCGTACAGCGGATAAGAAGTTTGAAATTGCCCAACGGGCATACCACCAAGCTGTAGAATATGGTATTCCGCCCCAAGAAATATTTTTTGATACCCTAGCGCTGCCGATTTCTACGGGTATTGAAGAAGACAGGGAAAATGGTAAAGCGACGGTTGAATCCATTCGTCGTATTAGGGAGCAATTGCCTGGATGTCATGTTATTTTAGGTGTCTCTAATATTTCTTTTGGACTTAATCCAGCAGCACGGATAGTTCTTAATTCGATGTTCCTGCACGAGGCAATGCAAGCAGGAATGGATGCGGCAATTGTCAGTGCTAGTAAGATTTTACCTTTGGCAAAGATTGAGTCAGAACATCAAGAAATTTGCCGTAAACTGATTTATGACCAGCGTCAGTTTGAAGGGGATGCTTGTACCTATGACCCCTTGGCAGAGCTTACCACGGTATTTGAAGGTAAAACCACCAAACGTGACCGCTCCCAGGATGAAAATTTGCCTGTGGAAGAACGCCTCCAGCGCCATATTATTGATGGTGAGAGGATTGGTTTGGAAGAGCAACTGGCTAAAGCTTTAGAAAAATATCCTCCTCTAGATATCGTTAATACTTTCCTCCTCGACGGCATGAAAGTGGTGGGGGAATTATTTGGTTCTGGGCAAATGCAGCTACCCTTTGTATTGCAATCTGCTCAAACTATGAAGGCGGCAGTGGCTTACCTAGAGCCATTCATGGAGAAAAAGGAGGGGGATAATAATGCTAAAGGCACATTTGTTATTGCCACGGTTAAAGGGGATGTTCACGATATTGGTAAAAACTTGGTGGATATCATCCTTTCTAATAATGGTTACAAGGTAATTAATCTGGGCATTAAGCAGCCGGTAGATAACATTATTAACGCTTATAGAGAACACAATGCTGATTGCATTGCCATGAGTGGGTTACTGGTGAAGTCTACGGCTTTCATGAAAGAGAACCTGGAGACATTCAATCAACAGGGTATTACAGTGCCAGTAATTCTGGGAGGTGCAGCACTGACACCTAAGTTTGTGCATCAGGATTGTCAAAATACTTATAAGGGTAAGGTGGTTTATGGCAAAGATGCTTTCTCTGACTTACATTTTATGGATAAGTTGATGCCTGCCAAAGCTGCTAGTAACTGGAATGACTTGCAGGGATTTTTGGATGAAGTAGATGAAACTACTGAGGCTGCAAGTAATGGTAATAAACAGGAGAAAGCAGCAGCAGTTGAAGCAAAGACAGCAGCATCTAAGTCAACTGAACCTAAAGTTATAGATACCAAGCGTTCAGATTATATCAGCTTAGATATTGAGCGTCCAACCCCTCCTTTTTGGGGAACTCAGATACTACAACCAGAAGATATTCCCTTAGAAGAAGTATTTTGGTATTTGGATTTGCAGGCAACAATTGCGGGACAATGGCAGTTTCGTAAACCTCAGGGGCAGCCGCGCCAGGAATATAACGAGTTTCTCCAGGAAAAGGTTTATCCAATTCTTGAAAAGTGGAAGGGAAAGATTGTTGAAGAAAAATTATTACATCCTCAGGTAGTTTATGGGTATTTCCCTTGTCAGGCAGAGGGGAATTCCTTATATGTATATAATCCCGAGGGAATGAAGCATATAGATGCAGAAAATTTAGAGGAAGCCGCAAAGTTTGATTTCCCTCGACAAAAGTCTGGGCGGCGTTTGTGCATAGCTGATTTCTATGCCACTAAGGAATCACAGATTGTGGATGTGTTTCCCATGCAAGCAGTTACAGTTGGGGATATTGCTACCGAATACGCTAAGAAATTGTTTGATTCGGACCAATATACAGATTATCTGTATTTCCACGGCTTGGCAGTGCAGATGGCGGAAGCCTTGGCAGAATGGACACACGCCCGAATGCGTCGGGAGTTGGGCTTTACTAGCGAAGAACCAGATAATATCCGGGATGTGTTGGCGCAGCGTTATCGCGGTTCAAGATACAGCTTCGGTTATCCAGCTTGCCCGAATATGCAAGACCAATTTCAGCAGTTGGATTTATTAGGATGCGATCGCATTAATCTCTATATGGATGAGAGTGAGCAATTGTATCCAGAACAGTCTACAACTGCAATCATAGCTTATCATCCAGTGGCAAGATATTTCAGTGCTTAGCTAGTCTGGCAAGAAGGAAGATCAGTAATAAGTAATAAGTAATAAGTAATAAGTAATAAGTTTGAGTTTATTGCTTGTTATTTATTACTTAATGATTTAGGACTGTAGTTTTGTTTTCAACTGCTCTGGTTTAAGGGAACTCCAAGAAATAAATTATCCAATTTACTTGGAAATATGACCTAAAGAATCTTCTCCCCGTCTCCCCATCTCCCCGTCTCCCCATCTCCCCGTCTCCCCGTCTCCCCATCTCCCCGTCTCCCCGTCTCCTATTCCAATTGGGTAAGTGCTTAGTCTGCCTATTGACGCTCCTCATCCAAAAATTGACCAAGTTCAATGAGCTGATTGGCAGGAAGCTCTGAGTACTGTTTTTGAGAAAACCAGATACATTGAAGAAATATGAAGTGTTCTCAGACAGGCTTGAGTATCCATGCGCGTAATTTTAATGACTGGCAAGGGAGGAGTAGGCAAGACTTCAGTAGCAGCTGCTACTGGCTTGCGCTGTGCCGAATTGGGTTACAAAACCCTGGTACTTAGCACGGATCCAGCTCACTCCTTGGCAGATAGTTTTGATATTGAACTCAGTCACGAACCTCTACTAATACGTCCTAACCTGTGGGGAGCAGAATTAGATGCTTTAATGGAGCTTGAGGGAAACTGGGGAGCTGTCAAGCGTTATATCACCCAGGTTCTGCAAGCGCGGGGATTAGATGGTGTGCAGGCAGAGGAATTGGCGATTCTTCCCGGCATGGACGAGATTTTTGGTCTGGTAAGGATGAAACGCCACTATGATGAGGGAGAGTATGAGGTGCTAATTATTGACTCTGCTCCCACAGGCACTGCTTTGCGGTTACTAAGCTTACCAGAAGTTGGTGGTTGGTATATGCGGCGTTTTTATAAGCCACTACAGGGTATGTCGGTGGCTTTAAGGCCACTAGTTGAACCTTTATTTAAACCAATTACTGGTTTTTCCTTACCCGATAAAGAGGTAATGGATGCCCCCTACGAGTTTTATGAGCAGATTGAAGCTCTGGAGAAAGTACTAACTGACAATAGCAAAACCTCTGTACGTTTGGTCACTAATCCCGAAAAGATGGTGATTAAGGAGTCTCTACGTGCTCATGGTTATTTGAGCCTGTACAATGTCGCCACTGATATGGTAGTTGCTAATCGGATTATTCCTGACTTCGTTAATGACCCCTTCTTTGAGCGTTGGAAGGAAAACCAGCAGCGCTACCGCCAGGAAATTCACGACAACTTCCATCCTCTGCCTGTTAAGGAAGTCCCTCTCTATTCAGAAGAGATGTGTGGCTTAGCTGCCCTGGAAAGGCTTAAAGAAACTTTATATGGTTCAGAAGACCCCACCCAAGTTTACTATAAGGAAAATACGATTAAGGTATTACACGAAGACAATTACTATAGCTTAGAACTCTATCTCCCCGGCATCCCTAAAGAGCAGATCCAACTTAACAAAACAGGCGATGAACTCAATATTCGCATCGGCAACCACCGACGCAACTTAGTACTGCCGCAATCTTTGGCTGCGCTACAACCGGCTGGAGCAACAATGGAAGAGGACTATCTGAAAATCAAGTTTGCAGATGTAGCGAAGGTTTAGCTTTTCCGGCGATTCCCCTCTAACTTCCCTTGCCAAGAACAGGAAGGTAGAGGGGAGGGGGAGCTAAAGGCCCTTAGAATCCTCCGTGTTTCAACCAGAGGAGATGTCAACTATTTCAGTAAATTTACTGTTCAAACTCAAGACTAATCAATATTATAATCTGCCCAGATATAAATTCAATCAGGTTTTAGGACAATGTATAACAGCAGCGTAGTTAAGTTAAATGCTAAATCCCAAGGTGTTGATAGTGTTTGGCATCTTGTACAAGATTTATCAGCTGACGAAAAAGCTGAGTTAGTTAAACGGTTGCTAGGTAAAGGCTCGGGAATGCTGTTGGTGTCGGCCAGTAGTAATTTAGCAGATTATATAATTGCACAGACTAGCCTTCTGTCATTGGAGGGTTTAGCATACGTGTGGAGGGAAATTGAAGAGCAGATTGTTTCTCAAGCAAATAATTACCTCAGATAAGTTTTACATTGTCTGTTGACTTAACATAAAAAGTCAAGCTTCAATTCCGAGGGTGCTTTTAGCAACAGCTAATTTACCAGAGTAAGTGCTGGGTTACGGCGCTCAAAAATGTAAAATTGCTTAGGAAAAAGCCTTGATAGTGCGCCTAACCCCCTACAGTAGGCTTAATGTTAGCTTGATCACAAAAGTAAATAAATCTTTTAACTGTTTCTGTCAGCTGGCAATATAACCTCTAATCTATTTGAATCTGCTCTAAACAAACAACTCAGTTTCTGTTAGTCATGGTGAAAATTACCCAATGAATGCCATTGAACAGGTAGTATCCCCCTGCAATCATGAGGACAATACTACCAAAATGCACTATCCCTTCAGAATATTTCAATAACACTCTAGTTTGTTTAACTAAACCAGCAAATAGACTGGCGAGGAAAATGATTGCTGTGTAACCCAGTGCATAACTAACCATGGTTAGCATACTATATATCTGGGAACCGCTAGCAGCCGCTGCTAGCATAACTGCAATTAGTACGGGGCTACTACAGGGAGAACTCAACAGGGCAAAGGTCAATCCTACACCGTAAGGACCAGGAATTGGTAAGCTAAAGTTATTTGGAGGTAAAGGCAGACGTAAAACCCCTAATAATGTTAGACCCATGAGTATAATTACTGTGCCAACTGCGATTTGAACATAGCCAAGATAGCCAACCATCACCGCGCCAGCGAAAGAAGAAAATAACCCCAATAAACTGAGGGTTGTCACTACTCCCAACACAAATAACCCTGCCTTGACAAAAACATCCCAGACAGAAGTCATCTGACGAGTACCAATGTAGCTAAGATTCACAGGCAACAGAGCAAGGATGCAGGGGGAGATGCTGGCAATCAAACCTCCGATAAAGGCTATCGGAAGCAAAAGCAGTGGGTTATTGAGTTTCTGATAATCAAACCATTGCTGATAGCGCTCTTCGAGGGCAAAGACTAAATTTTCAATGGGTTCAGATATAGTATCCTTAGACACTAAAGTCGTATTCAGGAGTAGTATTAAAGTTACTGCCAAGAGTAAACCCAACACCAATAATTTGGAGAAGTTTTCTCTGGCAAAGTTTTGAGCAAACCATCTATTTACTTTCATCTCAAGGCTGAGCCAATCGTCAGTACAGACAAAGGAAAAGAACACATCCACCCGACGCTGAATGTAGCGGCGCACCGCTGTATACCCTTACAGTAGGGGATTTATAGCCCCTCAAACTCCCCGTTAGTTAAAAGTCGCGATTGCCTTGATAGTCAGATAAATCAGCTAGTTCTTCCAATGAATGTAAGCCTGGATGGAGTTTATCTTTAATTTCCCAAGTAGGAAAGCCTGCAATGCCAGCACTTCGACAGAGCTGTGGCTGGGGATTTTCCCCTTTAGGATCGCACTCAATGTAATTGATTTCCTCAAATGCTTTGCCAAACACCTGCTTCTGCTTTTTGCAGTAAGGACACCAGTATGCACCATACATCTTGGCTCCAATTTCTTGTAGATGAACGGCTAATGCTGTCTGAGAGTCTATAGTATCTAAAGTTTCAGCTTCTTGCTCCTTGAGTGCAGATGATTCCGATGAGGTTGCTAATGCTAAGGAAGGTTTATAGAGTTCTGATAACATAACTCTGGCTTGGGGAGGTTTAGCTGAGCAAGAAGCTGCTGCTACTAGTAGAGTGATAGTTGTTGTCCGGATGCTCAGCAATAGACTGAATCTTGGAAGTTGCATAGCTGTCGGTGGTAATGGATGTTCAGGGGGTGGATAGAGAGATTATAGATAATACCTCTATTAAAAATGGCAGAATTTACCTAATATAGCTGACAAATTAAGGGTAGTTAGTTACTGATGCTCAAAAATCTTGATAATTCCCGGTAATTTTTAATGCCAATCTACCTACAACTCTAAATTTAGCGTATTTCTCGGAGGTAAAAATTGGGCAAACTTTTCAGGTGCAATAGCTCTTTAGAGCATAATTTAAAGTTAAATCGTCGCCAATTTATGCAATTTGCGGGTTCAACTTTGCTAGCCACTCAGTTGCCAGTTTTAGCTACCAGTAACCAATCCTCACCAACTATCCTCAAACCACACCGCCTCAAAGTCGGCGATACTGTGGGATTAGTTAGCCCTGCTAGCCCTGTTGACAAAGAAGACGTTAACGATTTTACACAAGTCCTATCAAAATTGGGGTTAAAAGTTAAATACGGGGCACATATTCTCAAGGAGTATGGCTATCTTGCAGGGCAAGATGCTAACCGTGCTGCTGACGTTAATGCTATGTTTGCTGATACTTCGGTTAAAGCATTGCTGGCAATGGGAGGTGGCTGGGGGAGTAATCGAATTTTGCCACTACTCGATTATGAACTTATCCACCAGAATCCTAAAATTATTCTTGGCTATAGCGATATTACCTCACTTGTGTTAGCAATTTATACCCGCAGTCAGTTAGTTACATTTCACGGTCCGATGGGAACATCCACATGGAATCCATTTTCGATAAATTATGTGCAGCGAATTTTATTTAATGGAGAAGCTGCGAAGCTGCAAAATGCTTTGACTACGCCTGTGGAAACAATTACCAGTGGCAAAGCAAATGGTCATTTGGTGGGAGGAAATTTGTCAGTGCTAGCAGCGATGGTAGGGTCATCTTATCTACCAAACTGGAAAAATACTATCTTGTTTGTGGAAGATATTGGAGAAGATTTTTACCGTATAGATAGACTTTTAACTCAACTAAAGTTAGCAGGAATTTTAGGGCAGGTGTCAGGTTTTATCTTTGGTAAATGTACCAATTGTACCGAAGGTGATGATGGTAAACCTTCACTGACATTAGCACAGGTATTGTCTGATCATATTAAGCCTTTAGGCATTCCAGCATGGTATGGCTCGATGATTGGTCATGTTCGAGACAAATTTACTGTACCAGTGGGTGTGAAAGTGGAGATTGATGCTAGTAAGGGAATTATCAAAATGTTAGAATCTGCCGTGATTTGAGGAAAGGTTTATTCTCCGCTAATTTGGACCAATACAGTCCGTTTTCTTGGACCATCTAACTCAAATAATAAAACTGATTGCCAAGTTCCGAGAGCCAGCTTACCATCAAAGATAGGAATAACTTCACTAGTGCTTAAGGTCATTGCCATCAGGTGGGAGTGGGCATTTATTGGTTCATCAGGAGGAACGTCTCTGAGATGAAGGTCATTATGCAGATATTTATCTGATTCAGGAGCTAATTTTTTCAGATATACTTTGACATCTTCGAGCAATCTTTCTTCATTTTCATTAATTGCTAAAGCTGTGGTCGTATGTCTGGAAAAGACTATAACTTGACCATTATTAATATTGTTTATTTGAATCAGTTTCACAATTTGAGGAGTAATATTATAAATGCTAATTCCCTTGGCTGTTTCTACTTCAATTAATTTATTGATTATTGACATTTATTTATCTAAACAAATTCATAACAATTTCCTCAAGTCCGGCTACAGACTTGCGATCGCTATAATATATTACTTTTCATAAGTAATAAATGTTTTTGCTATCATTTATTACTTAAAATCAGACTATTTGTAGCATTTTTTCTATATAGCAATCGCCAAGGCGGTTAAGACATTAAAAAAGTCTCAAACTCAGATAGAACTTGGCTTTTCCTCCAGCATCGGGCCCTGGAGCCTCCTGCCTCCTGCTATACTACCTGCTTTTTAAATTTCCCAAAAACTTATTGGTGTTGAAATACCACAGATAGATTATTGGCAGGCATTTGGTAAGTCTGTAAAAAAGTTAAGTTTTGTGCCTGTGCTGCTGCTACAACATCGTCTAAATCACGTATTCCCCAATCCTGATTCTGAGAGCGCAATGCCTGATCAAAGGCTATATTACTCTGTGAAGTGTGCTTTCCTCCTTGTTTAAAGGGACCATACAAATAAAGAATGCCATCTGTTGGGAGAATTCTACCCGCACCCGCCATAAGTCCCAAGCAAGATGACCAAGGTGAAATATGAATCATATTAATATTTACAATAGCGCTCAAGGGGTATTGATCAAAGTCAAATTTATTGGCTAACTCCGGTGATGCTTCCGCCTCCACTGGCCAAACTGGCGCAGTCGCATCAAGTTCAAGAGGTAGATAAAGATTTTCAGCAGGTTGGTAGGAACCCCAAGCAGCAATACTAGCACGTAATTGAGGATCAATATCCGACGGTAACCATTGACGCGGACTAAGGCGTGGAGCAAAAAATACTGCATGTTCCCCAGTACCGCTGGCTACTTCTAAAATAGTACCATTTGGAGGTAATGCATTCTCAAGAACTTCAAGGATAGGTTCGCGATTGCGCTCTGTTGCTGGTGCATATTTTCTGTAATCTTTATTGATACTCATCTGTAGTTTAAAAAAGCCTTAAGTCAAACTGCACTAAGTTCTGTACTAATTTCTTTCAACCAGATAGCATTTTCTGCGGTTTGGTCAAAAAATCAAGTTTACCTAGTTCCGGCAAGAAAGCCCTAAAGGGTGACATAAAATGGTAGTTGAACATGAACTCTTCAAGTGATTTAGAGTCGAGTTTATCCAACCGACTGAGGGAACTCGCGAGAGTTTTCCTCAAACTAGGAACAATTGGCTTTGGGGGTCCCCAAGCCCACATTGCCATGATTAACGATGAAGCTGTAGTTCGTCGTAACTGGTTTACTCAACAGCAATTTACTGAAGGTTTAGCCGTTTGCGAGATGCTACCGGGTCCGGCTTCAACCCAGATGGGAATTTATACTGGTTATGTCCGTGCTCGGCAGTTGGGAGCTTTAGTATCAGGATTGTGCTTCATTAGTCCTGCCTTTGTGATTGTTGTAGCTTTCTCTTGGGCATACTTCCGCTTTCAGGAACTACCTCAAATCGAGGCACTATTTTTAGGTATCTCTCCTGTGGTAACGGCAATTATTCTGGGGTTCTGTTGGAAGTTAGGCAAGAAAGCGATAAGAAACTGGGCTAGTGGGATGATTGCCGTCACAGTTTTAGTAGTGACACTGTTTCTGAAAGTAAATGTCCTAGTGCAGTTTATAGTAGCTGGGATTGCAGGTCTATATTTTTACGGTCCCAAAGGACCTTACAATTCCAACCGCACGCCTGGTTCTAACTCTCAATCTCACCTTTTGCTGCCACTACTCCCCTCACTCCCCCTATTTCCTATCTGGCTAGCAAGCGTGCCTGTAGAAACTCTAGCCCTATCCAGTTTTTGGGGATGGGAGCGAATTGAGGAATTTTTCTGGCCTTTGAGTTTGTTTTTTCTTAAAGTTGGCAGCTTTATTTTTGGAGGGGGATTAGTCATTATCCCTCTATTGGAATTTGAAATAGTCGAGCAACTCCACTGGCTAACTCGTACTGAGTTTATTAATGGTGTGGCAATTGGTCAATTAACACCAGGACCAGTGGTTCTGACAGCAGCTTTTGTTGGTTATAAAGTTGCTGGAGTCTTGGGGGCGCTGATTGCTGCCATTGCCATTTTTACCCCTTCCTTTGCTTTTATTATGCTGGCAGCGCCCCTATTGCTCAAAATTCGTCGAAATCTATGGGTTAAGGGCTTCCTACAGGGAGTAACTCCTGCTGTTTTGGGGGCGATTGCGGCGGCGGCGGTGCCATTGGCGCAGGTAGCACTAGTGCAGGAAACTAGGTTTTATTCAGTGGCAGCAGTAGTGATAGGGATGGGGGCTTTGATTGCCCTAATTCGTTATAAAACTCCTACCTGGCAATTAGTGCCGATGGGTGGGGTATTGGGGCTAATCCTCGGGCAGCTTTGAGCAAATAAGTTTTGAGACTCATCACTCTAATTGGTAGAAAATTGACAAACATCCCCAACCCACATCTAAAGATTGCTTTAGCTAGTTTGTGGTTACAAACCATGCCCTTGATTAACCCTTAGTGTTTAGGCTTTCGACTACGCTCCCGCTAATCGTTGTTAAAATATAACCACTGCCAATTTAAACCCATCGTTCAAAAGAAAGTCAAATATGAAATTCCGTACTCACATCAGTCTTGATGTAGCTAACCTTGATGCTTCTGTTGACTTCTACACTATTGTTTTTGGCACTGAACCAAGCAAGCAGCGCTCTGATTACGCTAATTTCCGTTTACAAGAACCTGCACTGCATTTAGCCTTAGTTGCTCAATCAGGGCACACCTCCCAAATTTCTCCTAATCAGCATTTTGGAATTGAGTTATTTGAAGATGGGCAGTTAAACAATTGGCGCGAAAGAGTTACAGCAGCAGGGTTAGTACCCCGAATAGAAGAATCGGTTACCTGCTGCTATGCTGTAGCAGATAAGTTTTGGCTCCAAGATCCCGATGGTAATGATTGGGAGTTCTGGGTTTACAAGAGTGAGGCTGAAAGTATGCATGCTCAGGAATCTAATAACTGCTGCGCTCCCTCTATACCAAAGCCAGTAGAAACCGCCTGCTGTGGTTCTTAAAGTATTGATGCTCCTGTTCCTAAAATTTGCCCGCCAGAAACGCAGACAAACCAGGCACTTCTACCCAACAGCTGGTTTCATTGGACTGATGAGTTAAATCCATCAACAACTGTGAGTACACTCCTTCCTTTAGTGAAGGTGTAATTTCCTTACCACTGTCAATACCTTGTACCCATTGATTAACTACCCTGATAAAAGGCGCTAGACGCCCATCAGTGTAGGTTTGACTAAACCACAACCGCTTAGGTATTTCTACTTCTGTCAGAGGTTTACCCGCTGGTGCTGCCCAAAGACGGAAGCCATGTACATAATCCTTCTGATTATCAGAACCTAATACCAAAGTACCGCGATCGCCATAGATTTCCACAAAGTGACCACGACCCTGGTAAGTTACAGAACTGATGCTCAGCTGACAAGGTGTACCATCAGCTAATTCCAACAACAGCAGACAGGTATCATCAGCATCAACTGGCTTCAGTTTACCCTCAGCATTCGGGTCTGGTCTAGCTGGAATTGCCGTACTCAATTGACCACACAAGCGACGTACCGGCCCAAACAACCAATTAATATAATCAAAAGCGTGAGAACCAACAGCCCCCAATGCTCCTCCTCCCTTATCTTTTTGAGCATACCAGTTCCAGGTGCGTTGAGGGTCAGCACGACTAGAAACTAACCAATCAATTTTAATCAGACGCTTACGTCCCACATAATCCTCTGCCAAATATTCTGCCAACCTTTGCCATGCAGGAACAAAGCGAAATTCAAAATCAGGGATGGCAACAATACCTGCATCCGCTGCTAGTTGATAAATTTCGAGCATCTCGGAGGCTTTGAGAGTCATTGGTTTTTCTAGCAGTAGGTGCTTTTTCGCTCTCAGAACCATCTTCGCCATTTCATAATGCAAAAACGGCGGCGTGGAAATACTAACTGCTTCTACCTCCGGCAGCACAAGGATATCCTCAAGGCGATCGCTAGCGTGAGGTATATTATTGGCAGAGGCAATCTCTTTTGCCTTATCAAGATTGTGGTTATAAAGAGCCACTACTTGAGTGCGGGGATGAATCTGGAAACCAGGGATATGAATCTTTTTGCCAAAACCTGTTCCGATAACCGCTACACCAATTTCATTGTTCATTGTTCATTGTTCATCAAAAAAATATTTGAGTGGAGACCCTATCGACACCCATAGGGTTGGGTGGGGTTGTTGACTGTTTCTACCCAGGTGATTACCTCTTTACCTAAACAGGTTCCATTTAAACGGTCAATCTCGCGGATACCTGTGGGACTGGTAACATTGACTTCTGTAAGATAGCCGCCAATAACGTCAATACCAACGAAGTATAAACCATCCTGCTGTAGTTTTGGTCCAACAGCTGTACAAATCTTCTGATCTTGCAGCGTAATCTCTGTGGCAGCAACTCTACCACCGACAGCCATATTACCGCGAAATTCTTTACCAGTGGGAATACGATTTACTGCTCCAATCGGTTTGCCATTAAGCAGAATAATCCTCTTATCTCCATCCTTTGCCGCTGGTAGGTAAGCCTGAACCATTACTGGTTCACGCCCCCGTTTAGTACTAATTTCCACCAGAGAATTAAAATTGCGATCGCTAGGTTCTATAAAGAGAATTCCTTCACCAGCTTTACCCCCTAAGGGCTTGATTACTGCTGCACCTTGCTGTTCAACAAAATTCCGGATTACGGACTTATCCTGACTAACAATTGTCTCTGGAATCACTTCCTGAAACTGAAGGGCATACATTTTTTCATTTGCCATCCGCAAACCCCTTGGTGCATTAATCACCAGAGTTTGGTCTGGGTTGATGTAGTCTAAAATGTAGGTGGCATAGAGGTAAGGAATAGTTACTGGCGGGTCTGTTCGCATGAAAACCGCGTCCATGTCTGCCAGTGGGTGCAAGACCGGATCAGAGATAGAGTACCATTGCGGGCTTACTACCCAGTGTCCCTCAGATAGTTGAACTGGCTTTAGCTGCACCTTTCCCAACAAAGCCCATGCTTGACTATTAACAACACTCAAATTTTGAGCTTGAGTTACCCATATTTCGTGACCTAAAGCTTGTGCAGCTTCCATAAGAGCTACACTACTATCGTGACTAGGGTCAAGCTGCGATATGGGGTCAATGATGAACGCAAGTTTCACGCCGATAATCCTTTAAATCACCAGTATATACAGTATTAAGGGCAATGATTAGCCTTTGTTAGCTCTTTTGACACTCCCTCGCCGGAGACGAGGGATTCTTAGGTCACGGGGATTCCAACGAATTTACCCTCACTAAGCATCTTGACCGTATGCCCTACGGCTGCAAGTCCGCGTATAGCGACTACTTGAGCGGCTGCCACATCTCTATCAGTGCTATAGCCGCAATGGTGGCAATGGTGTGTTCTTTGTGCCAGAGTTTTCTTTCGAGTCTCGGTTAGACAGTTGGGACATATCTGAGAAGTTTTCTTGCTGTCTACCTTTTGGAAATAGACACCACGCTTCCAGCAGCACTGCTCTAGTATTTGCAAAAATTGACCCCAACCAGCATCTAGACAATGCTTAGCTAACATGCCCT
>JAAHGS010000143.1 GCA_010692645.1 Symploca sp. SIO2E9 | reverse complement strand
CGCACTTTGTGTGTTCGACTTGGCAATTGCATTTAGAGAGAGAGGGGGGGATGGGGAGAGGGGGAGAGGGGGAGACGCGGAGACGCGGAGACGCGGAGACGCAGAGAGGGGGAGAGGGGGGGATGGCTCGGGGGGATGGGGAGATGATTCTAAACGTAAATCTTGTATCATGAGCAGTTCAGAAAGACTATTAAAATCATTGTGGTAGACTACTAGCTGGAGGGTGTATTATGGCGGTTGATTATTCCAAAGCCTTAAAGTACGCGGTTTTCTGCCAGGAGGTTTATCAAAACTTCTCTACTATTAAATTTGGCGGATTAGTTGAGGAGCCTGTACTGATTGACGAAAAGGGTACTGACACTCAATGTGCTATCTTGCCAGACGGGGAAGAAATTACCATTGTTTTTCGTGGCAGTGATTCATCCTTTGACTGGGGAACTAACTTTGATACCCGAGCCAAACGGACAGAATTTGACCAGCAGATCATTCGCCAAGAGATTGTTGCTAAGCAGGATAAGCTCTATCCCTATAAACAACAGAGTACTTCCGGTTCACTGATGCACAGTGGATTCGTCAGAGCTTACTTTTCCGTAAGGGATGAGATTCGTAAGTATATCAGCAATCATGAACTCTCCAAGATTACCGTAACAGGACATAGTTTGGGTGGGGCCTTGGCAACGCTGTGTGCTGTAGATATTCAGTACAACTTTTCCTACAAAGCGTCTATAGAAATCTACACCTTTGGTGCGCCAAGAGTAGGGAACAATGGATTTAGAAAAGCCTTTAACCGGAGAGTTCCCAATAGTTATCGGTTTGTTAATGGCATGGACATTGTGCCGGAATTACCGAGATGGTGGCAGGGCTATCGTCATGTAGATACCGAATTTCGCATAGGTTCACGGTTCAGTCTCAAGTTCCTTTCGGCAAAGTTTAAGGACCACGCAATCGACAAGTATATTAACCTACTAAAACGAAATTTGTAATTATCTCCGCCTTCAAGTCAGTAAGAGACTCCGAAATTCCCATAAAGGGCAATCTGTCAAGCCCACACTCCTCCCCCTCTCCCCATCCCCCCATCCCCCCATCCCCCCATCTCCCTCTCCTCAATGGGATATTTTTTTATGTGGAAGTCCCTTATGCTCCGGCACTTTCGTCAAAACTTCAATCAATTGGTGGTATTACCCGTCATCACTTTAAGCTGTGCTGTGGCAGTTTTGAGGCTACAGTTACCTCAACTCAAGGCTCTGAAGCAGGGAACTAAAAATGCAACAGCTATAGCACTCCAAAGGGAAGTACAGTTAGAAGAATTGCATCTCAATCTGCTTGAGAAAATTCCAGCATTTGGCTTTGATAATTTGCTGGCAGATTGGGTATTTATTGGTTTTCTAATCTACTTTGGTGATAATGAAGCTCGTGCCTTGACTGACTATCGACTCAGCCCAGAATATTTTGAAGTTATAATAGGTCGTGACCCCAAATTTTTGGATGCCTATCTGTTTCTTTCTGCCAGTAGCTCTTTATACGCTGGGATGCCGGAGCGTTCCGTAGCGCTGATGTTAAAGGGATTAGAGTCACTTTCTCCTCAAATTTCGCCTCGGTCTTATTATATTTGGCGATATAAAGGAATTGACGAGTTATTATTTTTGGGTGACGCTGATTCAGCCAGAAAATCTTTTGAGAAGGCAGCCGAGTGGGCTAGTACTTATTCTGATCCAGAAAGTCAGCAAGTTGCTGCACGATCAATCCAAACTGCCGAGTTCCTATCACTCAATCCTAATAGCAGATTAGCTCAGGTAAGTGCTTGGTCTATGGTATTAGAGAATGCAGTTGATGAACGCACGCGCAATCTTGCCATCAATCGCATTGAGAAACTTGGCGGCAACATCATTGTTACACCAGAAGGAAGGCTAAAGATTCAACTACAACCAGCAAATTGAACCCTACCAGCAGGCACAATCTCAATTCATCCTACCGAGAGCAGTTGATGCGCCATTAAGCCTAGAAAGAAGCCACTCAAGGAAAATATTGCCAGAATCCCGAAAGTTTGCCATCCATTATAATCTTCTGTCTGAAGATCTAACCTGACTAAAGCAGCAGCTGAAAGCAGTACCAGGAAGCGAATAAAAATATGAATCCAGCAAAGGATGAGTACTACAATAAAAGAGCCAATAATTGTTGTAATCGAAGCTCTGTTATCAGATTTTAGCCAACTGGCGACTAGGTTTTTAAATAGTTTTATAGGGGAAGCTAAAACAAAGGCAACTAACAATATACAAACTGCTATGACCAGCCACAGTAACCAAGAGCTCTCATCAGCAAAAATCAACCAGCCAAAGATGCCATGGGTTAGTAGCAGCAGCACAATGGAAATCCATGGCAGTTTTCGCACAAACTGCATATTTATTAATAACTGGGAACCAAAAACTCTCAAAAAACCTCCCCCAGCTCTAGGGCTGGAGGTAGCGTTAAATAATAAAGTGTCATTATGCAATCTGCCAGCACCAATTCAAAAAGTTTGGTGTGGGGTGCAATGAATTTGGTTTTCCTTAACAACTAGGACATGTATTGAATGATGTAATCAAAATAGGGCGCTGCTTCCTGGGCTTCCTCATCACTAAGCAGACCCAAAGAAGCATTTTTCAAGCAACGAATTGCATCAGCCATCCCTGCCATAGGAACGCCCAGAGCATTGTACATTTCTCTGGCCCCAATCAGACCAATTTGTTCCATTGGCTCCTTATCACCAGCAAGGAGACCATAGGTAACTAGTCGCAGGTACCAGCCGTAGTCGCGCAGGCACTGATTACGTTCACGTTGACCATAGGCATTACCACCTGGAGAAATGTACTCAGGGCGTTTCTGCCAAAGCTGTTTGCTAGCTTCAGAGACAATCTTTTTTTCACTTTCGGCTAGGGTGGCAGCAATCTTTATCCGCTGTTCACCGGTTCTCAAAAATTCATTGATACTCTTGAGTTCACCAGAGCTGGGATATCTGAGTTCATCGTCTGCCTTGAGAATAACCTGACTAACTACGCTCATATTATGTTGATGAATTTAGATAACTTGACCTATCCTCCCGTAAAAACGACGAGGATTTAAGCGGTTGTTACGAAGTGCATTAAAATCACGCTCCTCCACTTGGTTTCCCAGCTGTTATATCTGGTAGGCACGGTCAACAATGCCCTACAGACCTTGGCTAAGCTTGTGCTTAACTGTATCTCTACTTTTTCGATATGCACCCCACTGTCAGCTTCCCACAAATTTTCCAGCTTTTGGGTTTTTCACCAACTGTGGCTAGAAACTAAAGCTGAAGATTGAAGGTACTTTAATCGATGCGCTAATTATACAACCCAAAAATGAAAAAGAGAAGTACTGTCGCGATAAATCGGAATATCTCGCGACCCTGACAGCCGTTAAAACACTCTAACTCTGGCTCGAAGTTTTTTTGGTTTTTAGCCTGTACAGCAGTGTAGGTACATCACCGACTCTAGGTAAGCTCTTACGCATTTCAATCAGATATTTATTTGATATTAGTTAATGACTGAAATTCTTGTTCCTTCTGCCTCCTGCCTTGCTGTTGTGCATTAAAAATGCACAATAGCTTAACACAGATCAAGGGTTGTCAATTGTAGGTTATCCTATAAATTTTCAACCTAGCTAATCAGGAACGTAAACCGTCCCCTTACCAACCCCAATTTCTGATGATAACAAATGATCCCACGCCCAACCTTTGGCAACAAGGTCAGCTAGTCGAACTCATGATTACTGACCTCAGCGATACCGGCGATGGCGTTGGACGCTTGGCGGGACGAGTGGTTTTTGTGCCAGATACCGTAACTGGTGATTATGCCCTAGTGCGGTTGGTGCGCGTCAAACCTAAATATGCCTACGGTAAACTTCACCAAATTCTACAGAAGTCTCCCCATCGCCAAAGACCCCATTGTATAGTCGCCGACAAGTGTGGCGGCTGTCAGTGGCAGCACATTACTGACGAGTACCAAGGATCGGCAAAACACAAGCTAGTGGTTGAGGCTCTACAACGCATTGGTGGTTTCACTCAACCAAAGGTTGCACCAATTCTCAAAGCTGAGGCTTCCTTAGGCTATCGCAATAAAGCTACCTATCCCCTAAGAAGGTCATCAACTGGTACAGTGCAAGCAGGCTATTACAGAAAAGGCAGCCACCAGCTCATCAATCTCAATCAATGCCCTGTCCAAGACCCCCGCTTGAATCCAATGCTCGCTCAAATCAAGCAGGATATTGGGCAACTTGGGTGGTCAGTCTATGATGAACGCCGTCACCAAGGCAAGCTGCGCCACCTTTCGCTGCGAATTGGACGCCGTAGTGGTGAAATCCTGCTGACATTAGTCACAACCGACCCAAATCTAACAGATATTGAAGCCCAAGCACAAAAGTGGTTGAGTCAATATCGGCAACTAGTAGGGGTTTGCATCAATTGCAACCCCAAGCGCACTAATGCAATTTTCGGTCCTCATACCTATTGTCTTGCTGGTCAGCCTTACTTGCGGGAGTACTTTGCTGGTATAGAGTTCCAACTGCTGCCTGAGACTTTTTTCCAAATCAATACTGAAGCCACTGAAGCCCTACTAGATGTGATCATTGGGCAGCTATCCCTGTGCGGCAAGCAACTATTAGTCGATGCCTACTGCGGTGTTGGTACATTTACTTTACCCTTAGCGAAGCGAGTGAGACAGGTAATTGGTTTGGAAGTACAATCAGCAGCAGTGCAGCAGGCTCAGATCAATGCCGAGATTAACGGTATCACTAATGTCGAGTTTCAAATAGGAGCAGTTGAACAATTGTTGCCTCAATTGGGGATCATGCCGGACGTTGTCTTACTGGATCCACCGCGCAACGGGTGTGAGCGTGCTGTCATTGAAGCCTTACTCACGATATCTCCTAGACAAATAGTTTATGTCAGTTGTAAGGCAGCTACCCTAGCACGGGATCTCAAACTGCTGTGTCAAAGGGGAGGCTACCAGTTAAGCCTGGTGCAACCAGCCGATTTTTTTCCCCAAACTTCTCACGTCGAATGTGCAGCCTTTTTATTTCTCTGACATTAGACGGAGGTACTCTGGTGTTTGAGAGAGTATTTGGATACAATGGTATGTATAGGCTATTTTCTAGAAATCTAGAAAATAACCAAACCTCTAGAGGCAAGAAGTTAGCGCACTTCAACATTATCCATTAGTAAGTTTGTAATAGCTTCAGTAATTACACTGAACAAATCTCGGAGTCACCCCGAAATTATGGTAAAAGTTCTGCAATATCAGCGGAGCCTAGAGCTTTTCGGTTCGTTCTAACAAGTCTGGACTAGATGGATGGCCCCTGAACCCTAAAAGTCTGGTTGGGGGAATATTTTAGACTGCAAAACATGACGCTTACGCCTGTGTTGTGTCAAGTCCGCCAATATATAAACTAGAGGTTGATCGCGTGATTGCTGTATCATTGCGTCCGGTTGGACAAGACTGGGGAACAATTAGCTTCGCTTCTACACTCTACCTAAACCCCATCCTGGATTTGCTACTAGAGCAAATCCCTAGGAGATGGCGACCTGAACTACGCCTAGGACTGCAAGAAGCATTAGTAAACGCAGCCAAACATGGTAATAATTTAGACCCAAGTAAAAAGGTAAAGGTTCACTTCACGGCAATAAATGGTGAATATTGGTGGGTAATTTCAGACGAAGGTCCTGGCTTTTGTCCACCTTGTTGCCAGCAAACAGATCAGGGTGCCAGTTTGCCGAGTGATGCCTCAGAAAGAGGCAGAGGTTTGTGTCTCCTCCACCTGATTTTCGATCAAGTCCAGTGGAATCGCCAGGGTACAGAAATTAGGCTCTGTAAACAGGTTAACTCTCGTTCTAGGCTGCCCCTAGTTCCCTGAATGATGATGATTCGCGCCATGGCTTGGACAGGGAGGTGCGCTGAGTGAGCGGTCTAGCCATCCTGAAGCCTGACGAAATCTAGCAAGTGCTTCTTCTGGTTGTTCCTTGAGCAGGAAGACGAGAGCCGTAGCAGCTTGCTCGCTAGCCCTAGCTTGGCGATTAGATTTTAGTCGGTGCCAATCATTTGGTTTAATTGTCAGACGTTGGGCCAGTGCTTGAGCTAACTCTAGAGTGCTGAGTTCACTGAGAATGTCTGTTTTGGCTAACTGCATTGGTTCAGGCATAATTTCTAAATACACTTGTATTTATCCTGACTCTAATATTGCACTCAAGATGCCTCAAGAACCGTCACCACCATCACCCCGCGGTTCAGAACCTAACCACCAAACTCCCAGTGAAGTTGAGTTTGAGCAAGCATTGTCGGAAGTAGAGACAGCGCTGCAAACACTCAAAGAACGTTACGCTCAGATTAAACGAGATCAGCGACGGCAAGCACAACTCCAGCGACGCCGAGAACTTTTAAAAAAGGAATTGCGCAGCAATAGTAATCGCACTCAGCTGCAAGCAGAATTAAGGCAAATCAAACAGCAGCTAGAAACTATTGAACTAAATCTAGAGAGTCATCTATTTTCTTGGGGCTCTCTCCAGGCTCCTTTTTGGCAAGCAGTCCGTTTTGGAGGGCTAGGTGTTGTGATTGGCTGGCTATTGAAATCTTGTGCTTGATAGGTGTTCAATTGAGTGGGGTTAATCAACAGTACGCCTTGTTGACAAAGGGAATAGGGAGTAGCGAATATTGAGATCAGGAAAAAAGTAATTGTGAAGTGTTAGCTTTGATCTAATCTAGCGCTTATTGTTTTCTAACAAAGGTATGGAAACTCGACGGATTGTTGATATTCTACGAAATGCTCAGCCTGATGAATCAGTTACCATCCAAGGCTGGGTACGCACCAAACGTGCCTTGAAGGAATTTTCCTTTATGGAGGTGAATGATGGCTCTTTCATGGCAAATTTGCAAGTAGTACTCAATCCGGATTTACCAGATTATGAAAATATTCTTAAGCAGCTCAACACTGGGGCATCGGTAGAAGTGAGTGGTATCCTGGCTCCATCTCCTGGGAAAGGACAGCGGATTGAACTCAAAGCATCTAAGGTAAAAGTATACGGCGACGCTAATCCAGAAACCTATCCCCTCCAGAAGAAACGCCATTCCTTTGAATTCTTGCGTACAATTGGGCATTTGCGGTCGCGAACCAATACCCTTGGGGCAGTCTTCCGGGTGCGCAACGCTTGTGCCCATGCCATCCACCAGTTTTTTCAAGAGCGCGGTTTTTTATGGGTACACACCCCGATTATCACTGCTAATGATTGTGAAGGAGCTGGTGAGTTGTTCTGTGTCACCAATCTGAATTTAAAGGAGATACCCCAGACAGAAGCAGGAGAAATTGATTATAGCCAAGACTTTTTTGGGCGCAAAGCCTACCTCACTGTCAGTGGACAACTACAAGCTGAAGTGATGGCAATGACATTCCGAGATGTTTACACCTTTGGTCCGACTTTCCGGGCAGAAAATTCCAATACTTCCCGACATTTGGCAGAGTTTTGGATGGTAGAACCAGAGATGGCATTCTGCGATTTGTCAGGGGATATGGATTTGGCTGAGGAATTTCTCAAGTACATTTTCAAGTCAGTTCTTGAGAAGTGTCCAGAGGATATGGAATTTTTCAATAAACGGATTGATGATTCAGTACTAGCAACTGCCGATAATATTATCAATAACGAGTTTGAGCGGGTTACTTATACAGAAGCGATCGCTCTTTTGGAAAAAGCTAAGCGTAAATTTGAGTATCCCGTCAGTTGGGGTTTAGATTTGCAGTCAGAACACGAGCGCTATCTGGCAGAAGAACTATTCAAAAAACCAGTAATTGTCACTGACTATCCAGTTGAGATTAAAGCCTTTTATATGCGTTTGAATGAAGACGAGAAGACAGTCAGGGCAATGGATGTGCTTGCCCCTAAGATTGGTGAAATTATCGGCGGTTCCCAGCGGGAAGAGCGTCTCGACATTTTAGAACAGCGGCTTCAAGCACAGGGGATGAATCCAGAAGAATTGTGGTGGTATCTAGATTTACGTCGCTATGGCACTGTACCCCATGCTGGATTTGGCTTGGGATTTGAACGACTGGTACAGTTTATGACTGGTATGGGTAATATCCGCGATGTAATTCCTTTTCCCAGAGCGCCTTTAAGCGCTGAGTTTTAATCTCAAATTAGAAAAAGAATGTTATGAATAGTCTGACTTTAAGTAATAAGTAATAAGTAATAAGTAATAAGCTGTTACGCAGTAGTTTTCGTTGAGGATTTAAAGTCTTCAAGCCTAAAGAATATTCAAGAATGTTTGTTAGTTGAGTGGCAGTGCTGGTAAAGGGCAAGCTATTCTTGTGCAGAGTGTAACTCATGTCGAAAATTATTCTATCAAAGCACAAAAATTAAAGATGAACGATTTCTATGATGCGTTTATCTCCTACGGACGAGCAGATAGTAAAGGCTTTGCTACCAAACTCTATACTCAACTCCTGAAAGAAGGACTGAAGGTTTGGTTTGACCAAAACGACATTCCTTTAGGTGTGGATTATCAGAAGCAAATTGACGATGGACTAGAGAAGTCAGATAATTTTTTGTTCATCATTGCACCCCACTCGATTAACTCACCCTACTGCGGCCTAGAAATTGAACTAGCGCTGCAACGCAAAAAACGGATTATTCCGCTGCTACATGTCGAGCAAATTACCCTGGAAACCTGGCAACAGCGAAATCCCAGTCGCCCTTTGAATGAGTGGGAAGATTACAAGGAAAAAGGCAAGCACTCCAGCTTTCCTAACATGCATCCGGTGATCAGCAAGATTAACTGGGTTTACATGCGTGAGGGCATTGATGATTTCGAGAAATCCTTTGCCGGATTGTTGGAGATTTTTGAACGCGATCGTGACTATGTTCATCAGCACACATACTTGTTAGCACAAGCACTGGAGTGGGAAAAGCATCAAAAGCAGTCCCGCTATCTGCTCACTGGAGATGAAAGAACAAAAGCAGAAAACTGGCTCAAATTCAGGTTTAAAAATAAACAGCCTCCCTGTGAACCAACCGATATCCATTGCCAGTTCATTTGTGAAAGTATCAAGAACGCTGAAAACCTGATGACTCAGGTATTTCTCTCCTATGCCGACGAGGATAGAGCCTTCATGCATAAGGTTGCCATAACTCTGATGCGAGAAGGGATGACGGTTTGGACAAACAGAACTGATATTAAAAGTGGGGCTGAGTATGGGGAAGTGATTGATCGGGGCATTGAACAGGCAGATAATATGGTTTTTCTCATCTCTTCCGCCTCACTGAAATCTGTTTACTGTCAAAAGGAAGTATCCTATGCCAAATCGCTCAATAAACGCATTATTCCTCTATTGATTGAGGAGATTGACCCAGAGCAGATTTGGTCAGAAATACGTACTATCCAGTTTATCGAATGCCCAAAAGACCAGGAAGAATCTAAATATCAGGCTGATATTGCTAAGCTGATTGGGATTTTGCGAGAGGATAGCGCCTACTATCAACAGCACAAGCTTCTGCTGACCAAGGCACTGAAGTGGGAGCGGCAGAAACGCAATCTCAGTATTCTGCTGCGAAGCTTCGATCTCCGCCTGACAGAGGCTTGGCTAAAGGGGGCAAAGGTGCGATCTGCCAAAGGCAGCAGCGCTTCGCTATCGCAGCACCCACCTACAGCTTTACAAGAAGAGTTTATTACCGAAAGTCTCAAACAACCCCCAGAAGCTGCTTTTGACGTTTTTATCTCCTACTCTCGTGCCGATTCTGACTTTGTCCGTAAACTCAATAACGGGCTGCAGATTCAGAACAAAACCACCTGGTTTGACCAGGAAAGTATTGCCTCTGGGGAAGACTTTCAGCGGGAAATTTATAAAGGAATTGAAAGCTGCAAAAACTTTTTGTTCATTATTTCCCCCGATTCGATCAACTCGCCTTACTGCGCTGATGAGGTGGAATATGCTAAGAAGCTGAATAAGCGGATTGTGACAGTTTTGTACCGGAAAATTGACCTAAAAAAGCTACATCCGATACTAGCAAGCGTGCAGTGGATTGATTTCAATAAGCACGATAGCGACTTTTTCACTAACTTTGGGGAATTAACTCGTACACTGGATGCTGATCCAGAATATATCAGCAACCATACGCGCCTATTACTAAAGGCAATGGAGTGGGAAAGGGAAGGACAGGACGATAGCTTTTTAGTGCGGGGTAAAGACTTGAAAGCTGCTCAGGAGTGGTTAGAGTTCTCATCAAGCAAAGAACCACCGCCTACTGAGCTTCAGGTTAAGTATCTCAAAGCTAGTCAAGAACTTCCTAAGCGCCAGATTAAACCACGTTCGGTGCTACTAACCAGTGTGGCTGTCACGGCGTTAGTCTTCACGGCGCGTTGGTTTGGACTGATGCAGGGGACAGAATTGGCAGCTTATGACCAACTGTTGCGGTTGCGTCCCGGTAATGAAGCCCCAGATGAGCGATTTTTGATTGTTGGGGTGGATGAAGATAGTATCAACCTGATCAATGATAACTATGAACCGGGAAAGGGTACACTCTCAGATGGCGCAGTTGATGACTTACTCAAAGCTTTAAACCAGCATCAACCCAGACTCATAGGTTTAGATTTCTTGCGGGATTATGCAGCCAAGCCAGAGGTGGCAGCTCAAATGCAGCAGACTCAGAACTTGATTGCTATCTGTAAGAGTACTGGTGAGGATCGCGGCGAAGCAGTCAGAGGGGTGAGTCCACCACCAGAGGTGCCGATTGAACGCACTGGATTTGCTGATTTAGCACTTGAAGGGAGGGCGAATTTCTCACGCCGCCAACTTCTGATGCAGCCACCTGACCCAGAGTTTTGTAATACGCTGAATTCCTTAAGTTTGGTCATGGCAGGTAAATACCTGGAAGCTGAAGGGAAGTCTTTCACCTCTCCACTCAAAGAGGATGGGACGATTGGGCAGATGCTATTCGGCGACACTGGGATTGTGCGTCTGGCGGGAAAGGGGAGTGGTTACCAAGATAAGAAGCAACTCGGAGGATACCAGACCTTAATTAACTTCCGCGCCCCTGGTGGGGATGCTCGAAAATTTGCTAAGGTTGTCAGCCTCAAAGATGTTTTAGAAAACCAGGTTCCTGCTGAAGCTATTAGCGGTCGCATTGTCTTAATCGGCTATACCGCTAATACCGTGACCGCAGCCGAGATCTGGAACACTCCCTATGGTGAAACGTCAGGAGTAATATTGCATGGGCAGATGACCAGTCAACTTATTAGTACTGTATTGGATGGTCGTCCACTGATCTGGTGGTGGCCTAGTTGGGGTGGAGGTATCTGGATCTTTGCTTGGTCATTGGTCGGTGGTGTAATTGTTTGGCGGTTAACTCAGGCATCCCACCTAGCGAGTGCTTCGATGGCATCGCTTCTTCTTCTCTATGTCGCCTGCTATGGGATGCTGGCATTCCGGAGTGGCTGGATTCCCCTGGTTCCTCCAGCGTACGCTCTGGTTTTAACAGGTACAAGTGTTGGCTATCTCACTTATCGACTGCGACACCCTTAAATTGGAGTAGCGCTCACTCAGTTTGAGCTTAAATCCCAAACTGAGTGTAGGCTACTTGATCGAGTCGGGGATTTTATAGCGCTACGCGCTAGGGAACAGGGAACAGGGAACAGGGAACAGCAGTCTGTCAAAGGGTTTGCTGGATTTAGAAATGTCCTAACCTAAATGCGTAGTGCTATAACCCTCTTTGACCTCTCCTCGCGTTAAAACGACGAGGATTCAAGCGGTTGCTGCGGAGCGCATTAAAATGACGCTCCTTCGCGAGAGTTTCCCAGATTTTATATCTGGTAGGCACTCCTCAAAAATGCCCTACAGACCTTGGCTAAGTTCACACTTAACTGTATCTCTACTTTTTCGGCATGCACCCTACTCTCAGCTTTCTATAAACTTTCCAGCTGTCGGGTTTTTCACCAACTGTGACTAGAAATCCAAACTGAAGATTGAAGGCGCTTGAATCGATGAGTCGATTATACAACCAAAAAATGAAAAACTGTCGGGATAAATCCCGTCTCGTTCCACTGCCAGCCGTTAAAACAGCTGGCTAACTCTCACTCGTGGTTATTTTCTGTTTTTTAGTTAAAGTTTATTTTAGGAGTACATATTATGAGTCTTAGGCGATCGCTTTTCTCTCAAAAACTAGTTGCTAGCACCCTCGTTGCCTTATTCTCTAGTGCAATGGGATTCTCTTTAATATCCTTAAAGGCACAAGCCCAAGGTTTTGAGAAACCCACTGGTAGCAGCAGATCAGGTGGAGTGCGTGGAGAATGTTTCGTTGCAGATAAAGAAAGACCCTTAAGGGCTTTAGTTGATGAGAGTAACCCAGCACTGACAACTCAAGAAAATCCAACTTTACTTTTTTATTCACCCTTTGGTGAACCTGCTTCCGGCATTTTAGAAGACGGTAAATCAGTCCCTAGTAAGGTAGAGTTTGAGTTACTAAATGAAGAGGAGGAGTCAGTACTAAAAAAAGAAAAAATAGTCCTCTCTTTACCCCAACAACCAGGAATCGTCAGTCTGCAAATTCCCAGTAGTGAAGTCCGTCTAGAGCCTAACAAAGAATATTTCTGGATTTTCAGAGTAATTTGCGATCAAGACGATCTATCAGCTAATCCAAGCGTTGCCGGTTGGATCAAACGTGTGGACTCTGTTTCTAGTAGCGATGTTTGGTTTGATCGCCTGGATCGGATTCTCCGTTCTCGGGTCAATAATTTAGAGAATTGGACAAAATTCCTGGAACAGTTTGGTATTCAAGACCTCGCTCAATCTTCAATTACAGAGTTGAAGCCTAAGGCTGATGGACAATTAAATACAACTGAAAATGAGCTTTAAATCCAGAAAAAGTTGTCTCGACATACCTTGGAGGCATACCCTACTCACTCATTTTGGGTGAACACTTCGACACCGAAGAGAGTTTCAATCCAAACCCTTGCCCCACAGGGCTTAGGGTTGTCACGTCGATAGACTACCCGGCACGGTCCATGGATTTCTACTTCGTGCCCATACCGATTCTCCTGTCCTCGCTTAACGCTAATCACCGGAGCCGCCTTTTCCTGTTTTTGATTTTGGCGAATAGTCTGCTGATTGACATGAATGATAGTTACAGGGGAGGGTCTTCTCCTGCGCCAACGAGCTTTTGGACCTCTAGTTCCCTCACTGACTTGTGGCATTCCGTTCACTAGGGGAATTATCCAAGACCTGCCAAGCTTAAAGGCTCCTTGAATTCTGCCTCCAGAGAGTAATTGGCGTATTCTCCTGGCAGATATACCCATCAGTTGTGCTGCCTGTGTGCTACCTACAAACATCTGTCTAAAAACTCTTCCTAACAGAGGTATGGTTTATTTTCTCATCTCGGCACTCTTCTTGTCATCAGGGAAATTACCACTGCTCTTACTACTTACGATGGGGTTGCAAGAAACCCCATCGTAAGTAGTGAGGCGGGGTAGTTCATAGCCAAGCCCCAACCAGAACATAGGGTGCCCAATAGCGGGGGTGAGTGTAACGTCTATCATTTAAGAGAGCTAACTGTGCCTGACGCAGCGCTTCAGCACGGGTAATGCCTGGTTGACCTAAATTTTGATAAAGGGTTTGACTGAACTTGACACTAGATGCATCCGCTATACTCCACAAACCTGCGATCGCACTACGAGCACCTGCCTGTACTGTCGTACCAGCAATTCCCAGCACCGCACGGTCATTTCCTGATGCCGTCTTGCAAGCACTGAGAACCAGCAAGTCAACTGCTTTAGATTCCGTTCCTACCAAAGTACTGAACATATTTCTGAGATCATCGACAAAAATCTGCTTATCTGCTGTCAAGACAAAGGTACTGTTACGGTCAGCGCCAAACTGACCATGGGTTGCTAAATGCACAACCTGGAAATTGTCTTGATTTAACTGTTGGTTAAATTGATTACTGGTAAAGTTCTCGTCCCGGATAGAAGTTAGGGATACTCCCGCTTCCTTGATTTTATTAAGTTCAGGGTTAACGTTGGGCAGTTTGCCATACTGTTCAAATCCTTGGGGTGGATCCGTCAAGCTTGCTGCCAGTACCTTCAGGCTTTCGTGTTTCAAAGGAACAGGATCACGCACTTCTAAGCCTAAGACCAGAGAAACCGAGTACTTTTCTACCAGAAATTGCTTACCATCATAAAGTGCCGACATAGAAACTGTCCGCAGTGAACCATCTAGGAGGAAGACTAGGGTTTTAATTTCACTAGACTCCAAGCGGTCGCTAATGGGTTTAATCAGCCAATCATAGACGGTTTTACCGCTTCGCCTAACCCCTTTAAATCTATACTCGTCTTGCAAATTATTCTGGAATTTTTTGAGGGTTCTCCTCACCTCTTCTTGGGACTGCCTGACGGGTGGATATTGGTAGAGTTCTTCTTGATCAGGCATTTTGACAATCACCTCTAGGCGGTCATCCAAGATAATCGGGTAAATCACCGCAGCTTTTTGCTCTTTTCGTTCTAAGCCTAAGCGAGTCACTAGTTGATCCAGTTCTAGCTTGCTGTCTTGACAGGCTTCTTGGAAATAGTTTTGCAGTGCTGCTACCTGCAAGGCTTCTAAGACTTTTCTGGCTTGTGTAAGTTTTTTCTGGTTAGATTTTATCGATGCAGCAGAAGATTGTAGTTGTTTTTCTCCTGCTTTCTGACTAACCTGTAGTTCTTCCCCAGCAGATTGCAGCAGCAAATCCACCAGTTGACGGTAGACGGGTTCAACGCTTTCTCGGAAGGAAAACTGAACCTCGGCACTAGCTGCAACTAGGTCGCTACGGACCGATTGTAAGGCATCGAAAGCTTCTGTATAAGCTGCGATCGCTTCCTCACGCTTATTCTGTGCCTTAAAAATGCGTCCCAGTTCCCATGCTGCCCGATAGGAAATCTCTGAAGCATTGATCGAAGCTGACAAATTCAGCGACTGTTGAGCTAAGTTTTGGGCGAAGGAGAATTGCTGAGTTTTTTCGTAGAGCTGTCCTAATTCCTGGAGAACATGAGCCTGTGCCCGCACGTCTGACAAACTTTCGGCTTGCTGACGCCCGTCAGCAAGGATTTGGGCAATTTCCTGAACTCCGGGAGTGGTGAAGGTTCCAGTTTTTTGGTTCTTGGTGCTGAGTTTACGCAAATTAATGGCGAGATTGACTTGAGCATAGATTTTCTCTCGTCCGGGGGGCAGCTTGGCTATTTCCTGTTGCACTTGAGGATAGAGAGCTTGTGCTTCTTGCCAACGTCGGAGTTCTACGAGTACATGCAAACGGTTGAGTTTTGCCTGAGTTTGAATTGGGTTAACTGACTCAGCTATTGCCTGTTGGTAATAGCTAAGGGCTTGAGTGGCTTTCCTATCTGCTTGAGCCCTTTTTTCTTCTGCTAGAGCCACCTGTCTCTGTGCCCAAGCAACATTTCCCAAACTTAAATTAACAGCGGCAATCGCTTCTGGTGATTGGAGTTTTTGGGAAATTTTCAGGCTTTCCTGTAGTACCTTGGTTGCACCTAAACAATTCTGTGAATCCTGCTGATTACAATCTAAGTTACCAATAGCCCGCAGAGCATCTCCCAGACTCCGCAGGTTAGTAGCTTTGGCGAGAGAGTCGGGTTGAGATTGCAGGGTTTGTCCTAAACTGACCAACTTTAAACGGGCTTGACGGTATAATCCTAATGCCTGTAATGCCTGTGCTTGATTAATGCGGCTCCGACTAGCGCGGGTAGAATCCCCTAACTGAGTGTATAACTTAGCTGAGTCTTCCCAGGAATCAACTGCCTTGTCAGCTTGCCCTTGAGCTAGTTGCAGATTTCCCAGTACGTCCAACGCCTGTGTCCAAACAGCCGAAAGCTCTGGCGAATCTTTTGGTGCTTGTTTGAGTAGATTCAAGGCTTGCTCGATTGCCTGATTTGCCTCTTTCCAAGTTCCCAGCTGTTGATAGCTGAGGGCAAGATTGCTCAGAACTACAGCTTGCCCGATGGTATCTCTCTGTTTCTGATAGCCCTCAAGAGCTTGTTCTAACAACTGTGAAGCTTCAGAAAATTGCCCAGCTTCGTACAGAGTTCTTGCCTGTTGCTCGAAACTTTTAGTTTGCTTATTGACTAAGCCTTTGGTTCGAGAGGGGGAGATGGGGAGATGGGGAGATGGAGAGATGAATTTTCTGCCTTCTGCCTCCTGCCTCCTGCCTTCTGCCTTTGGTGGGGAGATGGGGAGAGGGGGGGAGGGGGAAACGGATGTTTCGATACTACTTTCTCCCTCTCTGTGATCAATTGAATTAAAAGTAATATCTGTAGCGATCGCTGGTAATTTTACAGTACATATTAGTGCAGATAGGCAGGCGATCGCAAAATAAGCAAACCACCGTCTGAGTAATTTTGAGTTGGTAATCATTGCTCCAAAACATATAGCGCTTTTCAATTGAGTGAGGTAGAGCTTGTTGAAGGGAGATGGCTCGGGGAGACGGGGAGACGGGGAGACGGGGGGAGGGGGAGACGGGGAGAGGGGGGGAGGGGGAGAGGGGGAGATGGGGGGAGGGGGGGGAATAATTATAGTGGCTGGCGTTTTTTCGAGGA
>JAAHGS010000142.1 GCA_010692645.1 Symploca sp. SIO2E9 | reverse complement strand
GACATACTATCATTATTAAAAGGGTTGGGAGTTCAACCCTAGGCGTAGGAGATGTTAGACAGGCTGTGCCTGCAATCTCACCCTTGATGCCTGAATCCCACGAATTCAATTCGTGGGAGTGGCTCAAGACTATCTACAGGAATGAACGGATTATGGGCGGGATCTGTGTAGAGTACCAAGAGGGAACTTGAAATCTTCCCCCTTTTGGAGGACTAGGTACTCTTGCCCCAATTAGTTAGATAAATTGGCTAACAGAGGGCAATTGCTTCTTAGGAGCGCACTTTGCTTGGGATCCCAATGCCAATTAAATCCTTAAACCGCGTAATTTCCAGACTTGCTGGAAAATTTATCAGTACAGTTACTAGATCTCCGCGTCCATATATCGCTGCTACCTTAACAGTAGCGATGGTTTTGACTATTGTCTGGGTATTAGACCGCTCAGAGAGAAAACGTTTCCGCCAAGAAAATCGCGCCAATGTTATCAACCAATTGAGTGCTGTCAGAGCTCGTCTTGAACAGGTGGTGAACCAGCGAATATATCTCACGCGGGGCTTAGAAGCATATATCTCGACTATTAATCCTTACATTAGCCAGAAGAAGTTTGAAAGCCTAGCCAGAGTAATTGTGGCGCAGCAATCAGGTATCCGTAGTTTGGCACTCTATAGGGACACAGTCGTTTCTCATATCTACCCTTTGGCAGGTAAAGAAGCCACTATTAACTTTAACCCAATGTCAATCCCTGCAGAAAGGGAAGCAATCCTGAGGGCAATTAAAAATAGAAGTACTGTCTTTGCTGGACCAATCGACTTAGTCCCAGAAGGCGTAGCTTTCATTAGCCGCACCCCAATTTTTCTCACCCCTGCCAATGGCATTCCTGAAAGTGGAGATTACTGGGGTTTAGTAGGCATCATCATTGACCAAGATACCCTATTTGCAGAAGCAGGACTGCTCAATGTCTCAGGTCAACTCCAGTATACTATTCGAGGTAAGGATGGATTGGGTACTGCTGGAGAAGTATTCTTGGGGGATGCCTCCATTTTCGAGCGAGAGCCAGTGACTTTGGAAGTGAGTCTGCCCAATGGCTCCTGGCAGTTAGCAGCAGTTCCTGCTCAAGGCTGGCCGAAAATAGCCCCTATTTCCGGAGCCTTGTGGATGGGAGGAGGATTGCTAGCCATATTGGCGGGGGGCTTGATGTTCATTTTAGTAAGCGCTCCAGCACGACTGCAAGCGGCAGTGGAAAGAGCTACAATCAGACTGCGAAGGCGGGAGGAAGAGCTTAAACAGGCTAATGCCAACTTGCAGCGCCTAGACCAGCTAAAAGATGAATTTTTAGCAAATACCTCCCATGAACTGCGGACTCCCCTCAATGGTATGATTGGCATTGCTGAGTCCCTGATTGATGGAGCAGCAGGATCGATCACAGAACTCCAGCAAAGAAATCTGTTAATGGTTGCCAATAGCGGACATCGGCTCAGTAGCTTGGTTAGTGATTTGCTAGATTTCTCTAAACTCAAGCACAAGAGTCTTGAACTTAAACTCAGACAGGTAGGAGTGCGGGAAATTGCCGAGATTGTTCTTACCCTCAGCCAACCCCTAGTGGGCAACAAAGATTTACACTTAATTAACTCTATTCCCTCTGATTTGCCCCCAGCCAAGGCTGACGAAAATCGCTTGCAACAGATCATGCACAACTTAGTTGGCAATGCGATTAAGTTTACAGATAGCGGCAGCGTAGAAATTACAGCAGAGTTGGTAAGTGAGTACTGGCAAGATTCACTCAATCTCAAATCCCCTCATTTGGTAATTGCTGTTTCCGACACGGGCATCGGCATTAAGGAAGAGCAATTTGAACACATATTTGAATCTTTTGCACAAGCTGACGGTTCTATGGCGCGCGAGCACGGCGGCACTGGCTTAGGTTTAACAGTCACCAAACAACTGGTGGAGTTGCATGGGGGAAAGGTGTGGGTAAACTCCAAAGTTGGCAAGGGTTCGCGCTTTACCTTCACACTGCCAGTGGCAGAAGGTTCATCATCAGTGATCAATAGTCAATTCCCTTCCAGTTGCCTTCTTCCTTTGAAATCGGCAGTTAAGGAGGAAGTACTATTGACAACTGAGCAAAAACCTGATTCTAACCAAGACAACAGAAAACAGTTTGAGATTCTAATTGTAGATGATGAGCCAATTAATCTTCAGGTACTGGCAAATCATCTGTCCCTAGAAAACTATGCTATTACTCAAGCCTCAAATGGGATCGAGGCATTGACGATGATTGAGAAGGGTTTCCAACCAGACCTCATTTTACTCGATGTGATGATGCCGAGGATGACTGGCTATGAAGTCTGCCGTCAACTCCGCAAAAACTTTCCGGCTAATGAACTGCCGATAGTGATGCTAACAGCTAAAAATCAAGTTTATGACATAGTAACAGGATTGAGCGTTGGTGCTAACGACTATCTGGCTAAGCCAATTTCCAAGAACGAACTACTAGCCAGACTCAACACTCATCTTCAACTGTCTAAACTCAACACATCTTATAGTCGATTTGTGCCTCGTCAATTTCTCCAGTTGTTGAATAAGTCGAGCATCATTGATGTGGAGCTAGGGGATAATGTACAGCGCCAGATGTCTATTCTATTTTCTGATATTCGTTCTTTCACTACTCTCTCGGAAAGTCTGACACCAGAGGATAATTTTAAATTCATTAATGCCTATCTGTCTCGCATGGAGCCAGCAATTATTGAAAATCATGGCTTTATTGATAAATACGTTGGTGATGAAATTATGGCACTGTTTAGCGGCAGTGCAGATAATGCCGTCAAGGCAGGAATTTCCATGCTACAAAGGTTAACTGTATATAATCAACATCGCGCCAATTCTGGCTATGTCCCGATTAAGATTGGCATTGGCATCAATACAGGTTATTTGATGCTTGGTACAGTCGGGGGAAAAAGCCGCATGGATAGCACTGTAATTAGTGATGACGTTAATTTAGCTGCTCGTCTGGAAAGACTGACTAAAGACTATGGAGTGTCGCTATTAATCTCTCATCAAACTTTTGCTTACCTAGAAGACCCTACTGAATATAATCTTCGCTTCATCGATAAGGTCAAAGTTAAGGGAAAGTCAAAAGCTGTGGCTGTCTTTGAATTATTTGATGGAGATGATCCTGAAATTAAACAGGGTAAGTTAAATACTAAACACATCTTTGAAGAAGGTTTATTTCTTTACCATAGGAAGGCTTTTAAGGAAGCGACCACACGGTTTGCAGATTGTCTATACTGTAACCCCAAGGATACTGTTGCTCAAATCTATCAGTCACGCTCTATGGAGGCCCAATTGCAGCACATAGGGAAATAAGTTGAGGGAGTACTAACTTTCGTTGATAGTTCATTGCTGATTGAGCCTACCATGAACAAGGCTTCCTGATTTATAACAAAACCACAAGTAAACTGAATTGGGTGCTTTGCCAAGACCTAAGAAGGAGAACATAGACTCATAGTGTATTCATGGAACTCACCAAAGGGAAGGGTATTCTACCGAGAAAAACTTCAGTTGAATAATATATTCTGTATCAGGAGATACCAATGATTGATATTCTCTGGCTCCTAATTTGTTCTGGCTTGGTTTTCCTCATGCAGCCAGGATTTATGTGTCTGGAGTCAGGGCTAACAAGGTCAAAAAATAGCATCAATGTTGCCGTCAAGAACTTGGCGGATCTTGGTGTCTCAGTATTTTTATTTTGGCTCTTTGGTTATGCTGCCATGTTTGGAGCCTCTCAGGTAGGATTGATTGGCTCTACAGGCTTCTTGTTAAAACTTGAGTCTTCTCCACCAAAATTAGTTGCCTTCTTTCTATTCCAGGCAATGTTTTGCGGTACTGCCACCACAATTGTCTCTGGTGCTGTCGCAGAGCGCTTAAGATTCAAAGCTTACTTAATTATTGCCGCTTTAATCTCAGGTCTAATTTATCCTTTATTTGGACATTGGGCTTGGAATGGTGCTGATAGCGGCACTTTGACAGGCTGGTTGGGAAGACTTGGCTTTGTGGATTTTGCCGGTTCTACTGTGGTTCACAGTATAGGTGGATGGGTTGCCCTAGCCGCTTTGCTAATTATTGGACCTCGTGAAAACCGATTTACTCCCGAGGGTAGGTCTCGCAAAATCCATGGCTCTAATCTACCCTTTTCCGTACTGGGAGTAATGTTATTGTGGTTGGGTTGGTTGGGCTTTAATGGTGGTAGTACCCTAGCTTTCACTGAGCAAGTACCCATAATTATTGGGCATACCCTCGTTGCTGGTGCCACGGGTATGATTACGGCGGCAGCTATTGGTTGGCAACAACGCAACTTGCTGGAGGTGGAGTTACTGATTAATGGTTCTCTAGCTGGACTAGTATCAATTACAGGCTGTTGCCATATAGTTACAACCCCAGTAGCAGCAATTATTGGTGCCATTGGCGGAGCAGTGATGCTCTTAACTAACTATTGGTTAGAGCGCTGGCAGATTGATGATGCTGTCGATGCAGTGGCAGTACATGGGGGAGCAGGAGCTTGGGGAACCTTGGCAGTGGCCTTGTTTGGTAAAGCAGAATTGTTGGACACTGGTTTAAGTAAATTTAGTCAGGTCTTGGTGCAGCTATTGGGAATTGGAGTTGCTTTGCTCTGGGCTTTTGGTTTAACCTGGATTGTACTGCATGTGGCAAATCTTTTCTTCTCCCTGCGCGTTGCTGCTGAGGATGAGAGACTTGGTTTAAATGTTTCAGAACATCGAGCCAAGACAGAAATTTATGACCTCTTCAAAATTATGGAATATCAGGCTCAAACTCAAGACTTGAGCTTGCGGGTACCTGTGGAGCCTTTTACGGAGGTAGGTCTTATTGCCCGACGCTACAACCAGGTACTTGATTCCTTGGAGATATACGCTAAACAAATACGAGAATATAATACCAACCTTGAGCAGACAGTCGCTGAGCGCACAGCTGAACTTGTCCAAGCCAACTGGGATTTGCAGCGCCTAGATGTTCTCAAGGATGAGTTTTTAGCAAATACATCTCACGAGCTGAAAACACCACTCAATGGCATGATTGGTATTGCCGAGTCGATGATTGACGGAGCAACTGGGAAAATTACACCACTCCAAAAGCAAAATCTGCTAATGGTTGCTCAAAGTGGACAACGATTGGCAGCTTTAGTTAATGATCTCCTCGATTTCTCTAAACTCAGACACAAAAATATTGAACTGCAGCTTAAGCCAGTAGGAGTGCGAGAAATTGTTGATGTTGTTCTTGCCTTGAGCCAGACTTTAGTGGGCAATAAAGATTTGCAGCTAATTAACTCGATTCACCCTGAGATGCCCCTGGCTCAAGCCGATGAGAACCGTTTGCAACAAATTATGCACAATTTAGTTGGCAATGCTATTAAATTTAGCGATCACGGCACTGTTGAAATTTCGGCAGAATTGATTATTAGCAGGGAAACAAGGGGGCAGGAGAATTCAGGAGAATTGTCTTCTCATCCTCAAGATCAATCTTTATCTCCTGAATGTGTAACTCAGTTAGCAATTACTGTTTCTGACACTGGCATCGGCATTCCTGAAAATAAATTAGACCGAATTTTTGAATTTTTTGAACAAGCAGATGGTTCCACAGCACGCCAATATGGTGGAACTGGTTTAGGTTTAGCAGTAACTAAAAAGTTGGTGGAGTTACATGGAGGAGAAATTAGAGTCGAATCGATCCTAAGCAAAGGTTCGCAGTTTACCTTTACCTTGCTAGTAGCTCCAGAAAGTCTCTCACTTGTCAAACCTCAGCCCTCAGCCTCAGGTTTAGAATCTTCAACTCCTATTATTAACGACCAAGATAGTAACCAAGAGTCTAAGCTTATCAATGACCATAAACCTGCTTTTAAAATAGCGGAGAAACAGGAAAGAAAAAATTTTCAAATCCTGATTGTGGATGATGAACCTATAAACCTTCAAGTATTAGTCAATCATTTATCCCTGGAAAATTATGCTATTACTCAAGCCAACAATGGTATCGAGGCATTGACAATGATTGAGCAGGGTTTCAAGCCTGACCTGATTTTACTTGATGTGATGATGCCAAGAATGACTGGCTATGAAGTTTGCGAAAAACTCCGCGATGACTTTTCAGCTAATGAATTGCCGGTGGTGATGTTGACGGCAAAAGATCAGGTCAATGATTTGATTGAAGGACTCAATGTCGGTGCTAATGATTATTTAACTAAACCCATCTCGAAAAATGAACTCATCGCCCGACTGAAAACTCATCTAAGACTATCTAATATTCACATTGCTTGCTCTCGCTTTGTGCCACGTCAATTTCTCCAGTTGTTGGAAAAAGAAAGTATTGTTGATGTTCAACTAGGAGACAATGTACAGCGAGAAATGTCGATTTTGTTTGCGGATATTCGCGACTTTACCACACTTTCCGAAACTCTGAGACCATCTGAAAATTTTAGATTTATTAATTCCTATTTGTCTTGCATGGAACCAGCGATTATCAATAATCAGGGGTTTATTGATAAATACATTGGTGATGGGATTATGGCATTGTTTAGTGGTAGTGCCGATGATGCCGTTAGAGCGGGGATTGATATGCTACAGGGGCTGGCTAAATACAATCTCAGCAGACAAGACTCGAACATCGAACCCCTCAAAATTGGCATTGGTATTAATACTGGTTCTTCGATGTTAGGTACAGTGGGAGGATACAATCATATGGATGGCACTGTTATTGGCGATGCCGTCAATTTAGCTGCTCGCCTGGAAAGCTTGACTAAAGATTATGGAGTATCGCTGCTAATCTCTCACCAGACTTTGATTCGCTTGCAAGATCCAACTAAGTATAATCTCCGCTTTATTGAGCGGGTAAAAGTTAAGGGTAAATCAAGAGCCGTGGCAGTTTTTGAGGTGTTTGATGGAGACGAAACTGCAATTAAAGAAGGTAAGTTAGCTACGAAAAAAATCTTTGAAGAAGCTGTATTACTTTATCATCGGCAGTCTTTCCAGAAAGCTGCACAGCTTTTTGAAAATTGTGTTCAACTGAATCACCAGGATCTAGCCGCTAAACTCTATCTTGAACGTTGTCAGCAGCAAAACGATGCTATGAAGTTGACATCTGAGGTTACAGGTTGACTACTTGACATGCTCCCTCACCGAATCCAGGAATCGACAGTTCATTGAAGTCGGCACTTAGGGGCTTTGCTATGATAAATTAAGTAGCGTTAATATACCAATTGAGAGGGCAAGATAAATGGGTGACTTAATCCGCATTCTATTCGCTATTTTCCTGCCACCAGTTGGTGTATTCTTGCAGGTTGGTTTTGGTACGGACTTTTGGATCAATATCCTGCTAACGTTACTTGGCTATATTCCAGGAGTAGTTCATGCTGTGTGGGTCATTGCTAGAAAGTGAGGTACTAATGGTTGATGGTTCATTGTTGATGGTTCATTGTTGAGTTTCCATTCTGGCTTTCTAAGAAATCTGCCACAGTCGAGTTAAATGTTTCTGGCTGCACCAAAAACGGCCAGTGATTACCGGGAACTTGACAGATGCGCAGATTTTTTAGATAGGTTTTGTAGGGTTTGAGTTGCCAATTTTGACGATTTACTCCTTTTTCTGGCTGCACGAACAGGGTGGGAGTATTAATGGGAACTGTAAGACCTGAAACTCTCATTACTTCTTCAAAAATCTGATTGCGTGCCCCAACAGTAAACTTACTGCCCCAATTACCATCAGATTTTTGTTCTATACCTGCTTGGAAGATTTCCTGTTGCCAAGGAGTCCACTGCTGGTATTGACTTAATTGCCGCGCTTGCTTCTCGGCTTGTTCATAACTGGCAAAGGGCCCCATACCTTTGAGAAAAGGCAAAACACGGTATAAAAGGGGGAAAGTTACTTTTAACAGACTGGGCATTTTCCAGACAAAAATTGGATCAACTAGGATCATGCTTCGCAAACGCCCTGGGTTTTGTCTTGCCCAAATTAGAGCTAATTTCCCTGTCCAAGAGTGACCGATAATATGAGCAGATGACCATTCTAAGTGATCCATCAGCGCTTCTAGATCGGCGATCGCTTCAGTAAAGGTATAATTCTCTTCGGGTTTACTACTGTCACCATGACCACGCAGATCTGGGGCAACTATATGGTAACTTTTACTCAGATAATTTCCCAAACTCAACCAAACTAGGGCATGGTCACCTAAGCCATGTAACAATAGCAATGGTTCTTGAGCGTGATTCCACTCCAAGTAAGAGAGTTGGATCTTAGATAAAGAAAGGATTTGGCGTGCAGGTATCATTACAGATTCTGGAGTGTGGCTACAAACAAAAACAACCACGAGCGAGAGTTAGCCATCTCTTTTAACGGATGGCAGGGTCACTACAGGGTTTTAACCCGTCAAAGAGTAAATAATTCCGGAATCACTAATAATATTACTATAGAATGAGGTAACGGTACGTCCATGCCTAGGTGAGTTCTGGATTGACTGGGTAATTGATGATGGCAAACAACCTGTTCTTGTTAACCCTAATCTTGACTACTCCCAAGCATGGGGATTTGACCACGGTGGAGGAAACTGGCTGACAGGAGTATCAACGAAGGGGCAAAGCCTAGTCATTAATGGCAAACGCCTTCGGTCAATGAATCAAGGCTATTGCCGCCTAGTCGCCAAGTACAAACAAGGCAAGTCAGAGTTTTATTGGGACAGCAACTTAGACCTCAAAATCTCCAAGCAATGTTAGCCTGAAATACTAGATGAATATTAGTTAATGGCAATTCTAGGCTTCAGTGCTAATCTGTTCCTGGCAAGAACAACATAAACCAAAGAGTTCAAAGGTGTGATAGTAGACTTTGAAGTGCAGCGATTGAGGTACATCAGCCTCCATATCGCAGGCTGGGCAATCCTCTAGGGCAATAGATTCACCGCATTGGAGACAAGTCAAGCGATGGTTAGTAGTATCAATTAGACTGTAAAGGGACTCGCCACTGGCAAGAGTTCTCGTTTTAACTAGCCCCTGAACTGCTAGAGTTTTCAAGGAGCGGTAAACTGTTGCCAATCCCAGGGGTTGCTTGCGTTTGCGCAACTCAACAAAAAGTTCTTGGGCGCTAATCTCCCGTTTGAGCTGTTTTAGTAGCTTGATGATTCGTTGTTGACTCTCAGTTCGTCGAGCAGACATGACTCTTATCAGTTAATTCCCCTGGGTGCATTTAAAAGTTTCGTTACAAAAGTGAACTTTTAGCCCAAGTGTTTGGAACGATTACTATTGTACTCCACTCAATTTGCATCACTACTTAACTAACCTATGTCCTCTTCCAATCCTGCCGCTGATTATTCTATCTTTGCTCAAGGGTCTTTGTCTCACCGTCCTCGGCGTTTGCGTCGCACCGATGCTCTGCGCCGGATGGTGCAAGAAACTCAACTGAGTGCCAATGACTTGATCTATCCTCTATTTGTGATGGAAGGAGAGGGTCAAAAGGTTGAGGTTAGTTCGATGCCAGGTTGCTACCGCTTTTCTTTAGATTTATTACTAAAAGAGGTAGCAGAAGCCTTTAGCTTGGGAATTAAGGCAATTGCTCTATTTCCCCTCGTCGCCGAAGCCAAGAAGGATGCCACTGGCACCGAAAGTTACAACCCAGAGGGACTAGTACAACGAACTGTAAGGGCAATTAAGAAAGAAGTTCCAGAGATTGTAGTGATTACCGATGTTGCCCTCGATCCTTTTTCCAGTGAAGGGCATGATGGTATCGTTGCTGAAGATGGCACAATTCTCAATGACGCTACCGTCGAAGTCTTAGTGAAAATGGCTCTATCCCAAGCAGAAGCTGGAGTAGATATGGTTGCTCCTTCCGATATGATGGATGGTCGAATTGGAGCAATTCGTAAGGCCTTAGATGCTGAAGGATACACTGATGTCAGCATCCTTGCCTACTCTGCTAAATATGCCTCGGCTTACTATGGTCCCTTTCGGGATGCCCTCGAGTCTGCGCCCAAATTTGGTGACAAAAAGACTTATCAAATGGATCCTGCTAATGCGATCGAAGCGCTCAAGGAAATTGAACTAGATATTGCTGAAGGGGCAGATATTGTAATGGTTAAGCCGGCTTTGGCTTATCTTGACATTATCCAGCGAGTCCGCAATGCCACTAATTTACCAGTTGCTGCCTATAATGTCAGCGGCGAGTACGCCATGATTAAAGCTGCTGGCATGAAGGGTTGGATTGATGAGAAAAAAGTGATTCTGGAAACTCTCACTAGCATGAAACGTGCTGGTGCTAACCTCATTCTCACTTATTTTGCTAAAGAAGTTGCTTTGATGTTGAAGTGATTGACATTGGGTTGATTGCTCATTGTTGATTGCTCATCAACTGGTAGTTTTCCTGATGACATCTTTAGGGTTGACACTCCCCGGCGTAAACGCGCGGGGATTTTTAGCTTAATGACACACCTTAAAACTGTCTATCCTTGCGACAATACTTAAACCGAATTCCCGTACAGAATCTACCAAGAATCAAGCTTAATTTAGACAGCGTTGCTAACAAATGCATTAGTTGGGATAAAATTCATCAAAACTCTGATTTTACACTCCCCTTTTTGAAGAACAATTGTTGCTTGGGTTTAAAATTGTGTATGGCAATTGTTATTAAATTTTGAGAAAACCCTAGATGACACACCCTATCTCCCGCCTCTGGAGAGCCAGCGTCATTGCTCTTAGTTATTTGGCAACGGCTAACTCTGTGCAAGCACAAATCGTCCCGGATAATACACTCCCAGTCAATTCTAGTGTCACCCCGGGATGCACAGTTTGTACGATTGAGGGGGGAACGATTCGGGGAGAAAATCTGTTCCATAGTTTCCAGGAGTTTTCCGTACCGACGGGAGGTGAGGCGTTTTTTAATAATTCCACCCAGATTGAGACGATTTTCAGCAGAGTAACGGGGAGTTCAATTTCTGATATTGATGGCTTGCTGCGCACCAATGGGGCAGCGAGTTTGTTTTTACTTAATCCCAATGGGGTTATTTTTGGACCGAATGCCCGTTTAGATATTGGCGGTTCGTTTTTTACGAGTACGGCAGATAGTTTTCAGTTTCCCGATGGTAGTGAGTTTAGTGCCACCAATCCTAATGCACCGCCGTTACTGACGGTGAGTGTTCCTGTTGGGGTACAGTTTGGACCACAAGCGGGGAATATTACTAATGCTGGAAATTTAATAGCAGGGCAAGATTTGACTCTGGCAGGTGGGAATTTGGATTTGCAGGGTTCGTTGCAGGCGGGAAGAGATTTGAGGCTGCAAGCTCAAGATACAGTAACAGCGCACGATGGTGCAACCAATCCCTTTATTGCCTCTGCCGGTGGAAAGTTGGTGGTGCAGGGTAATCAAGCAGTGGATATTGTTGGTTTGAGTAACCCTAATAGTGGTTTATTTTCTGACGGGGATATGGTGTTGCGGAGTGCGAACACTGTAGGTGGTGATATTCACTACTGGAGTGGAGGCAATTTCCGGATTGAAACTCTGGATGGTAATTTAGGAGATTTATTTAGTCCCAATGACCCCGTGATTAGGGCTAGTGGGGATGTAAGTTTTGATAGTTACGAGGGAGCCTCGCTGCATATTTTTGCAGGGGGTAGTGTGACGATTACAGGTGATGTCACGATTACAGGTGCTGATACAGTAGGTAATGCGATCGCAGAGACTGTTACTTTATCCGATGGCACAAAAGTTAACATTGATGGTAGCACTGAACCAACTCTTGATATTCGAGCAGGAACTACTGAAATAGGGACTCCTGGCATCACGGAAGATACTACTGGCTTCACTCCTGGAGTACCTGGAACAGGTGGGACGGGAACGAGTGCTGATATCAACATCAATAGTATCACCGTCGAGGATGAGACAAATGATATTGGAGGCATTGTCTTCCTCACAAATCAGTATGAATCTGACAACTCATTGGATAGTCCCAACGGTATTACAATTGACTCTATTAGTATTTTGGATGGTGGTTCTGTTTTCGTTGATTCCCGGAGTGGAATTACTATCAGTGGAAACGTTTTCACCTACCCTAACAGCCGTTCTAGTGGTGCTGTAAAGCTATTAGCTAATGAAGATATTACTTTAAATGAGAATGCTCAAGTGGATACTTCTAATGTCAATGATGACGCTAATGATGATGGCGATGGGAACTTTGGGGGCGATATCACACTAGTATCAATTGGGGGTAATATTACGCTGAACGGAGACTTAAATGCTTCTGCCAACCCAGATACCGAGAGTACTGGCGGCAATATAACTTTGGAAGCTAGAGACGGTGATATTACTCTCAATCCAGTAAGTGAGATTAAAACCAGAAGTAACAACAATGAAGATAGCGGTAACTTCAACGAAATTAGGATTCAAGCTACAAATGGGTCAGTTTTTCTAAATCAAGCTGCCTTGAGCGTTGATAATGATGGTTCTGGGTTCGCAGGTGATATTTTCATTGATGCGAGCGTACGCATTGAGATTACGAATAACAGCACTATTTCCGGTAATGGGAATCAGGGAGGGATTTTCGTTGGGCAAAGTTCTGCTGATCCTAATCAAGACCAAACGTTGCCTCAGACTGTTGTCATCGATAACAGTAAGTTAACAACCCAAGCTACAGGAGATCAGACGGCAGGTAATATTTCTGTTGATGCGAGCGTACGCATTGAGATTGGAGATAGCACCCTTTCTGCTGATGGGGATATTGGAACTGTTTCTGTTGGGAGTAATTCACCACCTCAGACAGTTGTAATTGATAACAGTAGCTTAACAACCGAAAGTACGGGCAATCAGATGGCAGGTGATATTGCCATTGAGGCGGGCGATCGCATTGACATTATAAACAAAAGCAAAATTTCTGGTAATGGGAATCAGGGACGGATTTTCGTTGGGCAAAGTTCTGCTGATTCTGATCCACTGGACCCAACCTCACCTCAGACAGTTGTCATTGATAACAGTGAATTAAAAACCGAAAGTGAAAATGGGACAGCAGGTGATATTGTCATTGATGCGAGCGTACACATTGAGATTGGAAACAGCACCCTTTCTGCTGATGGGGATATTGGAACTGTTTCTGTTGGGAGTAATTCACCACCTCAGACAGTTGTAATTGATAACAGTAACTTAACAACCCAAGCTACAGGAGATCAGACAGCAGGTGATATTTCCATTGATGCGAGAGAGCTCATTGAAGTCACCAACAACAGCGAAATCTCCGCTGATGGGAATTTTGGAGGTATTTTCATTGGAGATAATGAAGACTCCGCTTTACCTCAGACACTTGTAATCGAAGACAGTAAGCTAACAACAAATAATAGTGCACTTGCTAAAGAATCTGGCAACGATAGCCAGCAAAACCCAGGCTCCATTAGCATCCGAGCTAGTCGAATCGCCTTAGATAAAGCAAGAATCGAAGCTAATTCTGAATCAGTAGACGGTGGCAACATCACAATTGAGGACGTAGAACTATTGCTCCTGCGTCGAGGCAGTTTGATATCGGCTGAAGCGGGTAGCACAGGTCAGGGGGGTAGTGGAGGAAAGATCACAATTGATGCTAAAGATGGTTTCGTACTCGCTGAACCATTAGGAAATAATGATATTATTGCCAATGCATTTGGTGGTAATGGTGGAGACATCGAAATCACCGCGAATCTGATTTCAGGCTTGAGGGAACGCCAAATGCTCAACACAGATCAGCTACGCGACTTACAAACGAGTGATATCAGTGCTAGCTCTGAGTTTGGTGAGCAAGGGCAAGTCGCACTCTTTACCTTGAACGTGGATCCCAGCCAAGGACTCGGTGAACTCCCCACTGATGTAGTCGATCCAAGCAATTTAATTGCCGCAGGCTGTGGACCAACAGGAGGAGCAACAGCCAACAATCAGAGTGCATTTGTAGTTACTGGGCGAGGTGGGCTTCCCCCTGCACCAGATGACTTGCAAACTCCTGGAGTCACCTCTCCAGACTGGGTTACTCGTAGTTTCGGCAACGTCACAAGGGCAGAAATTCCTGATGAGCTTCCTGCCACCGATACAACAGAAACCCTAGTCGAAGCTCAAGGCATGTTCATTAATGCCAATGGCGAACTAGTTCTCACCGCACAAGCTTCTACAACAACCCCTAATCAATCTGGGATTTCCACCCACTTCTGTTCAGCAGATAGCAATCACCCTTAGGGATTTTGCTGGTTGTCATCTTCAAAATAAAGGCTATATTGTACAGGGGCACATACACCTCAAAAATTCTGCCAAAAGTTAAGCGATCGCTTTAGCGCTAGCCTTTTGGGCTAATCGCTCAATTGATTGAGCCTAGGAATTACAGCGCTTTCGACCTTGATGAGGTACATCTTACTCCTGCCTCCTGCCTCAAAGCGATAAACTGTTTACCTCATTTACATCAAAACTGCTGTATCAGGTTTCCCTTCAATGCAGCTTAAATTCTTTCAGTATCTCCACAAGTCCCGCTTATTAGATTTAATGCTATTCTCCTTAATTCTGACTCCCAGCCTACTGCACGCTCAAGAAATTGAACCAAATAACAATAGGATGGATACCTCTTTACCAAAACAAAACTTAACTGCTCTAAGAGAAAAAGAGGGGGAGAGTGGGGAGCAAAAGGAGGCACACCAGACTATCTTGCTGGCAGATTCAGTTCTATCTAAGATTCTGAAAACTATCTCATCGGACAGGAAAGCACAAACCCACGTATCTCCTTTTTGCGAATATATCGACTGTAAGGCAGAATGGTCATTCACCCCTACAAAACCAACAGTTCACCAGTCTCCCAATCAGGAAGAGCAGTTAGGGATAAAGCCTGAAAAGGATGAGGTAGAACCGACAACTCCTATATCCGTTGCCCAGGTACGGCCTGAGCAAAAACCTCCATCCCTAGAGTCTCAGCCAGAACCGCGTCCCTTGCCAAGGCTACCCCCCGATGACCAACTCCTGCCAACCCCCACTCAAGAGTTACCTCCTCCAGAATCTATCCCAGAGCAAGCTCCCGCCACACTTATCGTTGAGCAATTTAAGTTTGAAGGCAATACCGTCTTCAGTGATGAAAAACTAGCAGATTTGCTCCAAGACTATACTAATCGCCGGATATCTTTTACTGAACTGCTCCAAGCCCGCTCAGAAATTACCCAACTCTACGTCAATGAGGGCTACACTACCTCTGGAGCGATCATTGCTCCCCAAAAAATCTCCAACCCAGACTCAGCAGTGGTGACTATCAAAGTCGTAGAGGGGACTTTGGAGGAAATTAACGTCACAGGGACACGAAGATTAAAACCCAGTTACGTCAGCAGTCGCCTAGCAAGGGCAGCTGGTAAACCCTTTAATATCAATGAATTGCTCCAAGGATTGCAACTGCTGCAACTGGATCCAGTGATTGGCAGCCTGTCCGCTGATTTGCAGGCAGGCACCCGTTCCGGTACCAACATCCTGCAAGTCGAGGTAGAAGAGGCAGACACCTTTAGCACTGATCTAGATTTAAATAATGCGCGATCGCCTACAGTGGGAAGTTTCCAGCGTGGGATAGTTCTTAAGGAAGCCAACCTTTTGGGCTTTGGAGATGCCATCAGCCTGAGCTACAACAATACCGATGGTAGTAATGGTGGGGATTTGAGATACTCTCTGCCCATTAGTCCTGACAACAGCAAGGTGAACCTAGCCTTTGGGATAACCGATAGTAATGTAATTGAGGAGCCCTTCAATGCCCTAGATATTTCCTCCGATTTTCTCTTTTACGAACTGGGGTTCACTCATCCCTTAATCCAAACCCCCACTGAAGAACTAGCACTAGGACTCACCTTATCCCACCAACAGAGCCAGAGTTTCGTAGGCATTGATGATACTGGGGCCTTTTCCCTCGCAGCTGGAGGCGATGACGAAGGACGCACCAGTGTCTTTGCTGTGCGATTTTCTCAAGAGTGGACTAAGCGCAGCAGCCAGCAAGTTCTGGCCTTTCGCTCCCAATTTAGCCTGGGATTAGATGTTTTGGGTGCCACCATCAACGACAATGGAGAACCTGATAGTCGCTTCTTTGCTTGGCGAGGGCAGGGACAATGGGCACGTCTGCTGGCAAGGGATACTCTCTTGTTGCTGAAAACCGATTTACAACTATCTGACAGTCGGTTGCTAGCACTAGAGCAGTTTAGGGTTGGGGGCTCACAAAGCGTGCGGGGCTACCGACAGGATTTATTACTCAGGGATAATGGATTTTTAGCTTCAGCAGAAGTGCGTCTGCCAATTCTCCGTGTTTCCAAAGTCCGAGGGGTGCTGCAAGTCGTACCCTTTATTGATGTGGGTACAGCTTGGAACAACGGTAACGAATCTTCAGACTCCGAAATTTCCAATACGTTGGTTAGTACTGGATTAGGTTTACTGTGGCAAATGAATAATCTCACAGCTCGTTTAGATTTTGGCATTCCCTTGGTATCAGTCGATGATACAGGGGATACATTGCAAGAAAACGGCTTTCATTTTTCCGTTATTTACACTCCTTTTTAAGGGAACAGGGAATAAGTACCTGCGACATTGATAAAGTTTGCTGGTTGAGGCAGGGTGTGGGGTGTGGGGTGTAGGGTGTAAGGGAATTCCGGGCGATTTCATAATTGTTTACACATTTGCTTTTATTTATGTTTGACAACTGAGTAGAGCTACTAATAGATAGCGAAAAACCTGCTCAAACCTTATAAAAGCTAGGCGACCCTGATGATTTAGATTGTAGGGACAAAAAATCAAACTAATTAGTCTAAAATAGAGTGAACTGTAGAGGACTAA
>JAAHGS010000141.1 GCA_010692645.1 Symploca sp. SIO2E9 | reverse complement strand
CGTTAGGCGAGAATTGGAAAAACATCGCTTCAAACGCCGCCGGACAGTCGGTGTATGCTTTCTGAGGGCAAGTTCATAACAATCCCCGTGAAGAAAGAATCCTCGTTGCTCTACTCGCGAGGAGTGTCAACATAAAGGAAAGTGTTATTAGCGATCGCTCCGCGCTAGCCCGACACTTCGGCACGAATGCAACCTCCGGCATGGCTCCGCTTAGCGCTAACGGGCTGGAGCCACTTCTACCGGCAACCAACTTTTGCTATTAACTGATGAGTTTGAACTCTAGATAGGAATAGTCGCTTACCAACAATAGTGCAAGAGATGATATCTTACTTAGAATTTTCTAAGTTTCATAAAAAAATGTATTTGTCAAGGGCATAATTTTGTCCTTTACACTGCTTAACAAAAAATTAGTCCCTCGAAGGTAGTGAAAACACAGCTAGTGTTCGGTGGAATTCACCTAAATTAAACGGTAAATCAGTAGTTTGAGAGGATGACAGTGTTTTTTTACACACAACAAACCCATCATATATCTATATAGATTTTTTCATTGTCAACTAAATAAGTCAATTCTCACAGTAAATGAGAATATTCTCAACAATCGCCCTAATGTGAAGTTAAGATAATTTTGATTGATTGTGAATTTTAAACGAATGGCTAGTAGTAATTGATTTTGCTTATCATTGCTGTCAACTGGAAAGACTCCGAGGCTGATGACAGAGGAGAGATGATTTTGATAAATCATCTCCCCATCCCCTCCCCCCCCACTTTTGTCTTAAAGAAAAAGATATTGTCAAAAGTGATAAAGATTTACCGGAGGAGTATTTCACTAATCATCAAATTCGGGATAAATATCTTTTTCAAAAATTTCCTTAATCCAGTCAGGCAAGAAATACTCACGCTTGTTAATATCCATATCCTGGCGGAGATCGACTTTATACTTGGCATCCCGTGGAGCGATTGAAGGAACCCAAGCTGTATGAAGAGACAAAGCAAATTTAACTTCCTCGTGACCTAATTTGGTAATTGGTCCTGCGGCTAGATTTCCTGCTTGCCAAATCCAAAATTGAGACCCACTAGGAGTAGTTACCGTCGCTACAATATATCCTTCAAGTTCATCAGTTTGCCCTTGCTTAGGAACATAAATAGGGCTATTAACTACATATCCTCGTTCAACAGTCCATGAATCTTTAACTTCCATATCCACTGGAGACCATCGTAAAATACCTGCTGGTTTCCAATTAGGTAAATCGTTTACTGGTAACTCACGGAAAGGATGATTAGCGTATAATTCAACCAGTCGGCGTGGGGTAACTTCACTAATATACCCAGCGTAGTTTACCCAAATATTCTGAAACTGTGAGGGAGAAGTACCTTGAATTCCTTGATATGTAGGGAGTGCAACTCCCCAAAAATCTTCGAATAAGCAAGGTTGTTCACTATAAACTTCCCCTGTCTTAGCATTAACCACGTATTTCCCAAAACCCTGCTGATCATATACACCAGGAGGATAGCCATAAAAAGCAGATGGAACAAACTCAAATAAGGTTGGCCATCTTTTATCTGACTGCTGAAGCCACTCGCTAACATCATGACCCGATGCTAACACTGTATGCAAGGTCAAGTTTTCTCCATCATTATCTTCATAATCAGCATGGAAATGAACACATTCGCGAGGTATTTCGATATGTTTAGCAATAGCTTGTCCGCCATTAAGTTCTGCTCGCGGCACCAACCAAACTTGATTATAAGCTGATTGAGCTTTGGCTTTTACTTCAGAAATTAACATTCTCAAATATTCTATGCGAAAAGCTGTGTCAATAATTACCACGTAGTTCTTGGTAATTACTATCTGGTGCGTAGACTGCTTGATTTCAACTGGCTTGTTTGTGCGCTCATCAATTATTTCGGTTGTCTGGAATTTACCTTGACCATTCCAAATATGTATATAAGTCTCTGGATCAATTGCTCCCACACTGATGGGAATCTCAAAGAGGCAATTAATAATAAATATTTCTCCCGTATCTTCATCGTAAGCGGTATGGGCTCCACTCATATGCATCGGAAAAATCCATGGTATTTTAATATCCCCAAGACCTGGTATGCCATTTATTTCTAAAGGAGTCCATTCGGATCGTTCGCCTACAGGTGTAACTGGTTTGAGAGTTGTTAAGTCAAGCTCGAAAGGACGACCTGAATCAATAGTGGCAAACATACGCCAAGAGTTATTCTCAGGGTCTTGGAAAGCTTGAAGGGCTGTATTACATTGGTTTTGTACGCCTAATCTGGGGCTTAGACGAGCCAAACCTCCCAGATTACGGAATCTAAATAATCTCCCAAACAGTAATTTTCGTAAATTCGTTAAGTATGTCCACCAGGGCTGTTGATTAATTTTCTGATCGCAGATCACAGAAGGGGTGCGAAATTGTTCGCTTTTGAGATGAATTCGTCCGCTTTGAAAATCTAAACGATATAACTGTGCGTAGCCATTAAACCAAGGAGTAGCTCCATCTTGAGGTGTTGGAACCAACCAAAAAGCATGTCCTTCAAGATCTAATGGAATTTCTCCGTCAATTACCTTCATCTCTAGGTCGAGAGATGCTGTGTTTTGTTGGCGAAGGTTATTGGGTAAGTCAGTTGAACGTATTTCTGTCATCTTTACTTTGTTAGTCTGTAACGAATACGCCTAAATATTGCTATATTACTCTCCCATAAATTTTAGTACTATATCAAATCCGCTTTAATGAAGCTCTATTCAAAAAACTTAAAGTATTTCCACTCTGTCCGTTTACTTATTACTTATTACTTATTACTTATTACTTATTACTTATTACTTATTACTTAAATCACCAAGGATTACCCACAATTACAAAAGCAGACCAATAATAAGGATGGGAAAAATCCCGATTCTCGAACTGCGATAAATTTGCAGCCAAGGGAAACTTCCTCTCACTAGTAATCAACTCTTCAGCTTCAATACGTACCTTACCCTTGAGCATTGCTAACTGAGTTTGTCGCAGAGCCTCAGTTTTAGTCGGAGCTTGCTGTAATTGTTGATAAAATTCGCTCATCAGTCCTAGGGTTCCTTCGTCGCTAACATACCAAAGACTAGCTAAAACTGATTTAACTCCCGCTTGCACTGCCATTCCTGCAAAACCTAATTCTGCTTGTGGATCCCCCACAGCAGTGCGACAGGCAGAAAGTACTAATAACTCCACTGGTGGTTCATTCCATTCCACAGACTTGAGCTGAGCTGGATGTAACTTGCCGTCAGCTAGCTGAATATATGAGTCAGTGGGAACTCCTGCTTGGAATTCAGCGTGGGTTGCCAAATGGATGATGCCAAATGGGATTTGTTGGCGCTGTGACTTCAGGTTTTTGAGAGTGAAATCTTGATTGAGGAAGGATTTACCAGGCCAGATTTTGGTAATGTTAGCTAACTCCACTGGCACTGCTGGTAAGGAAAGATTATTAGTAAAACGACTAGCACCCATTGCCAGTAGCTGTGAGTTGCGAATGTCACTGTAGCCAGTAGCTGTGAGGTTGAGACTGGGCATCAAGCCCACACTGTATTTTTCCAAAATAAACTGCTTTCCATCATGCATGGCTCCTAAGGGAATACTGCGTAACCCAGCATCCATAATGTAAGCGAGGCTTTCGATACCTAGCTCTTGCAACTGTGCTTCCAAAGGAGCCACTAGCCATTGATACATCTTTTGAGCTGGGGCTAAATAGCCTTGAGAATCTCTGATATTGGTAACAGTTTCGCGAAACTGCTTCGCCATCGAGATAACTTCAGCTCTATTAATTTTTAGCGATTTGCGAATTGGTTTTCCCTGTGGAGTTACTAAAATAAGTTCTAAGCGATCGCCTCTGGCGCTGGCGCTACCGCGCCAATCGCTAGCTTGAGGAGTTAGGGAGCGCAATAGTGAGATTTGAGAAGCTCCTAACCATTCTTCCTCTGGCTGGAGATTCCCTGGTGAGATATTCCTAGGGCTAGGCGATGGTGTTGGGGTAATTGTTTCGGAAACAAATAAGGCGTATACAATTGCTGGTTTGATGTTAGTGAAGCTTTCTACTCGGCGTAAAATCTTGCGAGCTTCTTTGAGACTAGTGCCAGCCGCTTCACTAAGTCCTAGATATTCTTGAAAATCGCGGCTGAAGGATTCGTCAGTACTCTCAATAACCTCTAAGTTTTCATTTTGAGTTGATGAGGGTAATGCTGGAGAGTAATGCTTATGAGTTATATCGATAGGATTAATAGGTGATTGAGAAGATGGCTCTGGAGATACCTCCATAGAGGAAGGGGATGTTTCGACTGATAGCTCTGGAGACATCTCCACAGAGGAAGGGGATGTTTCGACTGATAGCTCTGGAGACATCTCCACAGAGGAAGGGAATCTTGCTGGAGATACCTCCACAGAGGAAGGGAATATTTCCGTAGATGAATCAGCCAATTGCCCTTGCCTAAGGGTAGTAATACTAATATTGCCCTCGCGAGTAGAGATTAAGGATTCAAAAGGTGCAATTATGAATTCACCACTGGTAATTGCACCTTCTGTACCGTTGGTGCTGGCATTGCCTACCATAAAAGGCTCTGAGCTATTGCTTCCATACTCAATATTGATTGCACCTCCACTACTACCCCCCGCCGACGAAATGCTAGCATTGACACCGTTAGTAGTTATGAAGGTTTCGGTCCCGCGAACAAAGTTTTGGCTAGTAATATTAATAGTGCCGCCAGTAGTTCCTCCTTCAGAATTTAACCAGCTAAATTCGATGTCCCCAGAGTCACCTAATTCAATCTCACCACCCTTTTGAGAACTACCACTGGAATTAATTGCTCCACTACTGAATTGACTGCTATCGGCAACTCGAATATCTCCTCCATTAATACCTCCTGATGAGTTCAAGTTACCAGTAGAAATTGCCGAGTTGTTAGTCTTGATAGCGATATCGCCACCATTGCCAAATACAGAGCTAGAGTCAATATTATTAGTGGTAAGCTCATTGCCAGCGGCAAGCTCAATATCTCCTCCATCACCTCTATAAGAACCAGAGTTGAGAGTGCCGTTAGTAGTATCAATTTTGCCACTATCGGCATTGAAGGTAATTTTTCCTCCAGTGCCACTGCCCCTAGAACCTGAAAAGATGTCCCCTGTGATAATATTGCTACCGGCTCTCAGATTGATATTTCCTCCATTGGTGCTGGAACTAGTATCAATAATTCCAGCACTAGTATCAATATTGCCGCTATTGCTGGTGAGATTAATTTCCTTAGTTGGATAGAGGATCTCGCCAGTGTTAATGTCGAGATTAGCTAATAGGGTAATAGTGCTATTGGAATCACCAGTTAGAGTCGCACCTACAGTATTAATCGAACCAGAACCCAGAGGCGTACGCAAGCTTACTGGATCATAGAAAGTGGTGTCACCAACTACAGTGATGGCACCACTGCCGTCAACTCGTCCAATGGTAATTGAGTTAATGCCATTGTTTAATAAGTCAATTTCTGCCCCAGTTAGATTGAGAGTATCGGGATAATCATTATCATTACCACCAATAGTAATTGCCCTCTCAGGAGTAAAAGGCTCTAAGGTAAGATTACCCTGCCCAGATATAGTCCCACTGAGATCAATCTCGTCTGCTGTTAAAGTAAGTTGATGAGTTTGGATCTCTACAGAGTTATTAAAAATGAGTCTATTGGGTGAGTTAATCGTGGCGTCGCCAATCAGAGTAACTGGGTTATCGAAGCTGTAGTCTTGAATAAAATTATGTTCACCTGCCAGTTGCACATTACCTGTGCCATTAATCAGCAAGTTATCCAGTGGAACGCTGTTACCGATACCATTGAATGTGATGGTGCCGCTGCCGGAATTTAGAGTTAGGGAAACAGGGCTAGCAGTTGTAGCGTTGAGAGTATCGTTAAAAGTAATATTGCCATCAACTGTGCCTCCTGTAGTTGTCAGTGCTGTATCTGGTTGAGTAAGCACTACTTTACCACTAAAGCTGATATTACCTGCGGCTTGGTTGCTACTGCTTGTATTTATTTGGGCAACGCTAATCTTACCATTCTCAGCATTCAGATTAACATCACCGCCCTTGCCAGCATCGCCGAAGTTAGTAACAGAATCGGCACTAATTAAACCAGTCACAGTAATACTTTGCTCAGCATTAAGATTAATTGTTCCACCATTACCGATATTACCAACAACAGCAAAACTATTAGCCTGCAAATTGCTGGCTCTAATACTGCCATTGCTGGCATTCAAAGTAATAGCACCAGCCTCTGCGGAGGTAAAGTTAGCACTAGTATCGAGGGAGCCAACTGTAATACTAGCTCCAGAAATGTTCACATCTCTTTGATTAGCGCTAATCGAGTCATTGGGATTCATTGAGAAAGAACCAAACCCATCTCCATCAGAGTCTGCCCTTAACTCAATCACTCCGTCAGAACCACTGGCAAAATTCAATAACTGGTCATCTAAATCAGCAATCGCAATATTTCCAGTTGCCTCTAACAGTATCTTAGTATTTGCTGGAAGCTCTTCGAGTGTACTCTCTGAGATAGTAAACATACCCTCAGTATCTCCACTCAGAATAGAATTATCTGCAATAACTTCGAGGGCGTCTGTCTGACTACCATCAGCAATCGTAATTTCTGGTGAAAATAGTTTGAGAGTACCAGCCCTACCATTAACCGCACTAGGCAATACTATTCCTCGAAAAATTAGGTTTTTGTCACTGGCTAACTCGACAAAACCGCCATTACCACCCCCATCTATTCCCGTTAACGGCTCCGAAGATAGAAAAGGATTTTGACTAAAAACTCCGCCACGAGCCCAAATATTACCGTAAAATTCAGTAGTCTCCTCTGCCTTAACTATTACCCTACCGCCATCCCCACTTAACCAAGCATCAACATTAATTAGCGAATCACTGCTGATATAAGTCCGTAAGGCATGGGGCCCACTTTCCAAATCTGGGCTACCAATCAACACGGTGCCGCCGCCATCGATGCCAGCAGCATTAATTTGGGCATCGAATAGTCCTACTCTCTCACCGATAACATGCACTATACCACCAGTCTGCGGCAATTGAGCAATCAAATCGGTACTGAAATTCGAGGTATCGATAGTACCAGAAACAATTGCCGTTTGCGCCTCTGTTGGTACTTGTACACCAGAATTATTTAGTTGTACTCCTGTCTGTGGGGAAAAACTTAACCTTGTTACTAAACTTTCAGCACTACCAGTTAACAAAGTAGGCAAATCTAGAGCAGTAATTGGCAGCATCTGCCCATCTACCACCCTCGGTTCAATCTCCAGACTCAAAAGTTGCCCAGGTTGAGTAAGCCGTACTAAATTTTCCCCTGGTACAGCCGCGATCGCAATCTTACCTCCTGCTGCTCTCAATTGCCCAGTATTAATAACGCTACCACCCACCAGAGCTAAATTCTGCCCCTGAGAGACAGCCAGATTGCCTGCATTGATAATACTACCAGGCTCTACCAAGTCAAAAACCAAGCTTTGAGGAGAACCAATTAAATCTTGGTAGTGGTTATTGCCAAAGACATTAAACCAATTATCATCATCAAAACCAATGCCAGTAGCAGTAGTAGCAGTAAACGAAGCTGGTAAATTTAATTGAGCATTAGTTCCAAATACAATACCAGCTGGATTAATTAAAAATAAATTAGAGTTGCCACCGCTTACCTGAATTAAGCCATCAATCAGGGAGGGATTGCCACCGACAACGCGACTAAAGATATTGTAAATATCTGGATTGGAGATAAAATTAGCAATCTGCCCCGCATCCAGCCCAAAATCTTCCAGACTATGGAACAAATTAGAGCCATCACCGGAAAGGGTACCCCCTGAGATATTTAACTGGTTGCCAATTACAGTAACACTCGTGCCAGTTGAGTCCTTAGCTGGTGTAATCTGTTGAGCTAGGACTGGTACTGTAGCGATTAGTTGCAATAGCAGAAATATTAATCCTTTGCCCAACACCTCTAAAGATAATTTCATCTCAAGTTTTGGATTGTAATGCTATTCTTGCAAAGATTTCTCTTTTACATACCTACGAAGATTGAGCTTGATCAGCTTGAAGTGAGGATGTCACGAGTTGTGAACAGGTTGATGAGGCATATTTTTTGTAGATCAACGAAGTAAGCGTGGGTAGTTAACTTTGCGGTCTATAGCTATAGACAAAGTTTAATTTAATCTTTAAACTTTTTTTCGTTTTTTATGTTAAGGATTCCTGACTATATTTTTCTCAAAACCAAAAAAGAACTTTGAGCGTACCGACCAAATTAAAAATCTGGGAAACTAAAAGAGTACAATAGGTTAGTGATTAAGAATTCTCTCAAACTTGATTAGTGGATGATCCATCCACTGCTGGTTGAGTATTGATAGTAGCAGCTGTGCATGTCCTCATCTCAATTTCCTCAAGAGCCTTGGCAAACCGATGACGTTAGCATTACCACGCTGACTGATGAGTCTGGGCGCTCAATTAATTGTTACATTGAAAAAGACTTAGAAGTTGATGGTTCCCAATACCTTTTACTTCTACCAGTGGATTCGCCAGTAGCCATTGTCGCCTGGGACGATGATGGCGAAGACGAGGAATTAGCCCAAGCTACTCTAATCGAAGACGAGACTGAGATTGACTGGATTTTCTCCGATGCTAAAGCAGTTTTAGCCGAACAAAATCTTACCCTCAATCGCAGTGCCTTTACTCTCACTGTTGCTGGGCAACTACCAGAGGTTGACGAGGAAGAAATTCTCACTGTTGAAATTGAAGATAGCATGGAAGGCAACTCAGAAGAGTTTCAGCTACTGGCTAGCTTCTATCATCAGCAACAGGAGTATGGTATTTATGCCCCTCTAGATCCACTGCTATTTTTTGCTCACAGGAACAGACAAGGGCAAGTTGAGTTGCTTTCTCCGGAAGAATTTCAAAAATTGCGACCTTTGCTAGAGGATCTGCTATTTGAAGAATTAGACTAGTTTTGTACAGGGTGAAGAAATTTTGCGTGGGATTTGAATTCTCCGCGTCTCCGTGTCTCCGTGTCTGGAGCGTCTCCGTGTCTGGAGCGTCTCCGTGTCTGGAGCGTCTGCTTACTCCTTGCCCCACGCCTTTTTTCGCTCACCCCCCATGCTCCCCCTCCCCCACTCTCCCCATCCAAATTGCTAGGATCAAAACTGTATAACTTCAAATGGAGCCAGCCGAAGCCGTGGTAGTTAAGCCAGAATGGTTGCGAGTCAAAGCACCTCAGTGGGAGCGTGTCGGCAATGTTAAAGAAATCCTACGAGATTTGGAACTTAATACCGTTTGTGAGGAAGCCTCTTGCCCCAATATTGGGGAATGCTTCCAGGCTGGAACCGCAACTTTTCTAATTATGGGGCCAGCTTGCACCCGTGCCTGTCCCTATTGCGATATTGACTTTGAGAAAAAACCCCAGGCTCTTGATTATACAGAACCAACCCGCTTGGCACAAGCAGTAAAGCGTATGGGCTTAAAGCATGTAGTCATTACCTCAGTAAACCGGGATGATTTGCCTGATGGCGGTGCTTCTCAATTTGTTCGCTGCATAGAAGAAATTCGCCTCTTCTCACCTCAAACAACAATTGAGGTACTTATCCCTGATTTGTGTGGCAATTGGGAAGCTCTAGCAATCATTCTGGCAGCCCAACCAGAAGTACTCAATCACAACACTGAAACTATACCTCGACTGTATCGGAGTGTGAGACCTCAGGGAAATTATCAGCGTACCCTCCAATTACTTAGACGTACACGTGAGTTAGCTCCCTGGGTATACACTAAATCTGGATTAATGGTGGGATTAGGAGAAACTGAGGCTGAAATTCAGGAAGTCATGCAGGATTTGCGAGCTGCCGACTGTGATATTCTTACCATTGGACAATATCTCCAACCGACTCAAAAGCACTTAAAGGTTAATGATTTTGTCTCACCTGCTCAGTTTGATGCTTGGAGAGAGCTAGGTGAGTCCTTGGGCTTCTTGCAAGTAGTATCTTCTCCCCTGACACGAAGTTCCTATCACGCTGAGCAAGTCCAGGAGTTGATGAAGCTCTATCCACGCAAGGTACAGTAATTGTTCATAGTTCATGGTACGCGCTCCGCGCATGCTGCGCAAATATGGCGTTAGTATTCTGCAGTTGTGGAATACTTTCTCTTCGGAACAATTAAATATCTTCACTGCATGCCCACAGCGCCGACTCTGAGCTTCTCATAGTTTATTTGATGTAGAAGGGAATAGTTTATATTTTAGGAAAAGCCCTCAGTTGGATTGAATCATTATCTAATTCTAGGAATTGGTACCTTTTGCCCGGTTCTAAACTCTCAGCTCTAAGGTTATAACTACTCCTTTTACCACTAAATCTAATACCTAAAAAATTATCTATTTCTCCTAAATGCACTCTAAATTCGGCAGGAAATAACTGATACCTTCGATCATTAATTGAATAATCAATCACTTGAGTAGTTTGGTTATATATAACTGTAGAAATATCAGGAAGATTTGGAACTAAATAACTGTGTACCACATACCCATCTGAACATTCATAACTTTCACGAGTTCGGATGTCAGCACATTCACTAAGAGTAACTCTGCTATTAGCACAAGTACGCTTTTTATTTAAAGAAGCATGACGCTCTTGCTTCTGAATATCTCTATTGATGAAAGCTGTAAATGAACCACTCTCTATTATAACCTTGCCTTGTTTAATTTCATACTCAAAATCATTTTTGCCCTCTAAAACATGGAAATACCTATCACTATGATGAGTATCAAAACGCACACGCGTAGCTTCAGAAAGTCTACCTTGATCATATTCACGATCAGTATAGGGATAAGGATCACTATCTACACCTATTGATATATTCCTAATAACTACTCGTCTCTTGCGTGCGGTGGGAACTGTCTTGGAAGTAAATCTAGCCTCTTGGTAGGTTTCTTCAAAACCTGGACATTCGCCTGTATACTGAGTGGCTCGAATAGATGTCGAGTTAAGCTTACGACTTCCAATAAATACTAAGCCCACTTCATCTGAAGAATATTCAGATGGAAGTTGTGCAGTAGAAGGTGCTAGTCGCCAACAAAAAACTAAACCAAAAGCCAAAATACCAGCAATTAAAAATAGCCGAGATTTTGTTGAAGTAATAAAACTGTACAGGTTATGACCAAAAAAAATTCGATGAACTTTATACATCAGCGGCGTGAAAACATTACTCTGAACTTATCTACAACCGCAAAAAAGTCACTTCCGGATATTAGTAAAGGGAACCTTGTTTTTGAGATACTGACATACCTTCCTCTATTTTTACAGCATTCAAATTACTAATGTGACGATAGAGTTATATCGCTACTGAACTCTGCAAAAATTTTTGAGATACCTTACATAATTTTCAGTTGCTCTCCCCAAGTGAACGAATTTTTGCGTGGGATATAAAAAGAGAAAGAGTTCGAGTCCATAATCTAAGCCTCAGCAGTAGACTGGCTTTTGAGATGGTCAAAAACCGACTTATCACCAATGTCATCGGGAATCGGTTGCACTAGTTTACGTATAGCAAACACCACAAATAAAACTGCCCAGATGCCCAGCAGCAGTTGCTCCCAATATATAGGTAAAATACTGGCAAGATGCCCCAGCAGTAGTAGCGGCACCAGAGGGGTAAGAAACTTGGTTTCCAAGCGGTTGAAACAAAAAGCCTCCTTGAAATAAATCCCTGTTAAGGCGGCAAAAGTAAAGCCAATGCCGAAGAGGGAGAGCGGTTGATTGTAAATGTAGAGGGCAAGGGGTTCACTGCTGTATACTGCCATTACAGTTGCAGCGATCGCACCGATACCCCAAAAAATTTGCAGTACTCGGTGCAGGGACGCCATATAGATATGAATAGTGACCAAGCTAATGCCTAGTGCCAGGCAAAATCCTGCATAGAGCACAGTCAATGCCTTAAGTACGGTAGGGGTATCGCCCTGGGATAAAATCAACCAACTACCGAGGGCAAAGCTCAATGCCGCTAATAATAGACTAATACGGTAAACAATCACGCCAGTGCGATCGCTATCAGTGATGGTAAATTGACCAAACTGACCTTGATAGACCTCTGGCTCTAGGTTTTGCGGTGAGGTAATCATAATTTGCCTTGTTTGAGAGCTAAATTTTTATAGACAATTGTTAGGCTCCGCTACTGAGTATATATTAGCTATTTACCGTTGCTCCTTTCCCAGAGGTCGAAAAAGTTTCCTAGCACGATCAAATAAAATAAACGCAGATTCAGATAAAGCTCTCAATGGACTCATACAGACGACACTCCGGACCGGGGGCAATTAAAAGTCGCACCTACTCTTGATATAAGACTATACTATGTCTCAAACTTCTGTGATAGAACCAGGCAAGACTGATACTACTGCTGAACTTGATGTTGAACTCCGTAAGGTTTTCAAAGTTTTCAATGGCGAGACAGCAGTCCGTGGTGTTGACCTCAACATTCGCCGAGGAGAATTCTTCAGTATACTCGGTCCATCTGGCTGTGGAAAGACCACAACTCTGCGTTTAGTAGCAGGTTTTGAAATGCCCTCAGCTGGAGATGTACTAATTAGGGGGGAGCCGATGAATCGCATTCCACCCCACCGACGACCAGTAAATACTGTATTTCAAAGCTATGCCCTATTCAATCATTTGAGTGTTGCTGAAAATATTGCTTTTGGTCTACGGCTCAAAAAGAAATCAGCATCTGAAGTTGAGGAGCGGGTGAAACAAGCATTAAAACAAGTAAAAATGGAAACTTATGCCAACCGTTTTCCTGCCCAGCTTTCTGGGGGACAACAGCAACGGGTAGCTTTAGCAAGGGCATTGGTCAATTTCCCGGCGGTACTGTTGTTAGATGAACCCCTAGGCGCTCTCGATTTTAAGCTGCGCAAAGAAATGCAGTTAGAACTATCGAATCTACATCAAGAATTGGGAGTGACTTTTATTATGGTTACCCATGATCAAGAAGAAGCTTTAAGCCTTTCTGACCGTATTGCCGTCATGCGCAGCGGTAAAATTGAACAAGTTGGCACCCCGACAGAAATCTATGAATATCCCCGAACACTTTTTGTGGCAGATTTTATTGGAGAAACTAATATCCTTAAAGGACGCATAGAAGCAGGGAACGCCTCGACATTTCACTTGCTCACAAAAACTGGTCTAAAGGTAGCTGTACAACCGAAATTTCCCCTGGAGACTCAGAGCAGTTCTAGAGACATTATCATTAGTATACGCCCAGAAAAAATTCGCCTGAGTCTTTCTCCACCAACCTCAAAAATTAATTGCTTTGAAGGTCGTCTCAAGCACATCATGTATCTGGGGGCTAATGTTCAGTATGTTGTGGAGTTGTTGAGTGGTGATTGCCTTAGAGTTAAACTGCCAAACACTACTAACAGATTGCCAACTCCCGAAACTCCAGTTTATGCTCGCTTTGCTGCGACAGATTGTATGGCTTGGGAGGATTAACTGTGCCTCCTACTAATCTACAAAGATTCTCAAGACACATCACAAAACGCCAGTTTTTACAATTAGCAGCCTCAACGACATTATCGACTTTGGGGCTATCTGGATGTGGCTGGACCCTTGCTAATGTAAGACCAACAACTAGTGGTCAAGGTGCAACTGAAGAATTATACATCTATACCTGGTCTGGCTACACAGATGATGATTTGCTCAAGCGCTTTACTCAAGAAACAGGAATTAGGGCAATAGCTGATGTTTTTGATTCTAACGAGTCTATGCTGGCCCAAATTCAAGCGAAAGGAGGTGGCGGGTACAGTATCATTTATCCCTCAGATTATATGGTGCTGAAAATGGCAGATTTGGGTCTGTTGACAAAACTTGACCCCAGACGTATTGCTGGCATGAATCAGTTGTTTCAACGATTCCAAAATCCTGATTATGATCCAGGCAACAGTTACAGTGTGCCACTAAGCTGGGGTACAACAGGCTTGATTTACAACCAGAAGAAACTCAAACAAGCACCAGCTGATTGGAGCTATCTTTGGGATTATCGCCAGCAATTATCCAGACGTATGACTTTGCTTAATGATGTTCGAGAAGTCATGGGGGCAACCTTGAAAATGTTGGGGTATTCATACAACTCCCAAGAGCCCCAGCAGATTGAACAAGCCTATGAAAAACTCTTAGATTTAAAACCTGCAATTGCCTCCTTCACTTCCGATGCTTGGCGACCTCAAATTTTGAGTGGTGATTTACTAGTGGCAATGTGTTATTCCGCTGATGCCGCTGAATTGATGCCAGAAAATTCAGATTTGCAGTATGCTTTGCCTGCTAGTGGTTCTTCTCTGTGGATCGATACCTTAGTCATTCCTAAAACAGCTCCTAATCCTAATGGAGCTTATGCTTGGATTAATTTTATGTTGCAGCCAGAAGTTGCCGCACAAATTTGCCAGCGATTGAGCTTTGCCACACCCAATAAAGAAGCATTCAAGATCCTGCCTCCTGAAATTCAAGACAATCAGAGCCTATTCCCCCCAGAGTCTACACTAGAAAACTGTGAAGGTCTTATACCTATCGGGGAATTTGAAGAAGTTTATGACCGCTACTGGACTAAACTGACAGGAAGTTAATAGGCAGAGAGCTTTATCGAACCTACCCTCCTCAAAACAGCGATAAATCTTTCTCCCCCTCTCCCCATCTCCCCATCTCCCCATCTCCCCATCTCCCCATCTCCCCCTCTCCCCCATAAACCCGTGTCTACAAAAATCCCACCCCCATCTCTACCCAGTACCAGTACCAGCGATGGTATCGTCGAACCACCAGTGATGAAAGAAAAGAGACGCCCCCAGTGGCAGTGGTTAGAGCCTCTGACATTGTTAGGTCCAGCTGGTATTTGGCTGACTTTGCTGCTTTTGCTGCCGACGCTGGTGATTTTTGAGCTGAGTTTGGTGCCAAACATCCGCCCAGGAGATATAGTTAATCCTTCTGGCTTTGATAACTATCTTCGGGTATTTGAATCGATTAACCTGCAAGTGATGGGACGCTCTGTTTTTTTTGCTGGAGGTAGCACAGCAATCTGTCTGTTGTTAGGATTTCCTGTCGCTTACTGGATTGCTCAAATGAGCGCCAAACGATGGCAAAATTTACTGCTGTTGGGCTTTATCTTACCCCTATGGACTTCCTCGCTGCTGCGCTCCTATGCCTGGGTGTCGATTTTACGCCGCACGGGTGTCCTTAATTCCCTACTGACAAGTTTGGGTTTGCCAGCCTTGGATTTGCTCAATCGCTCTGGTGCAGTATTAATTGGTATGTCCTATAGCTTTTTACCCTACATGGTCTTAATTCTCTATGCTTCCTTAGAAAAGTTAGACCGACAATTACTAGAAGCTGCAGCTGATTTGGGGGCAAACCCCTGGCAAACCTTCTCAAGAGTAACTATACCCCAAACTAGACCAGGAATTGCCGCAGCTTGTCTGCTGGTGTTCATCTCTGGCTTAGGGGATTTTATTGATCCGGAATTGTTAGGCGGTGCCTCTAGTATGACGGTTGCTCGCTTGATCTATAACCAGTTTTTGGGTCCAACTCAGAATTGGGGTTTTGGTTCAGCTTTGAGTATGGTACTAATTGCTGCTGTAAGTATAGCGATCGCACTCTGGATTAAGTACGGTGATATGACTGTAGAACGTTAGGCAAAATTGTGTTCTAGAGAAATATGGAAGAAAAACTGAGCCTTCAGCAGGAGGAGGAAATTCCTATCGATATACTGCAATCGAAATCTAAACCACGCTTATCCTGGCAAGGTATATTTTCCCTGCTGATGTTCTTTTATATGTACCTGCCGGTCCTGGTACTGACTGTTTATAGCCTCAATGATTCCAAATATAGCGCTAGTTGGCAAGGATTCACCCTCAAGTGGTACCAGATGCTATTTCAGGACTCCCGTGTACTCAGATCATTGCAAAATAGTCTGAGTGTGGCTCTAGCCGCAGTTGCCATTTCTGCGGTGCTGGGTACTCTTATGGCAGTGGGTTTAGCTCGTTATCGCTTCCCCGGCAAAAGCTTATATCAGGGTATTTCTTACCTGCCACTGATTATTCCCGATATTGCGATCGCTGTTTCCACCTTGGTATTTTTAGCTGTAATTGGCACACCCCTGAGTTTATGGACAATCGTCGCAGCTCATGTTGTCTTCTGCCTCGCCTATATCGCGATTGTAGTTTCGGCGCGAATTACTGCTCTTGATCCTCATCTCGAAGAAGCTGCTCTGGATTTAGGTGCCACTCCGCTACAAGCCTTTATCAAAATTTTATTGCCGGAATTAATGCCAGCAATTATTGCGGGTTGTCTCTTATCCTTTGTACTCAGTCTGGACGATTTTCTAATTGCCAGCTTTACCGCTGGTACTGGTGCCACAACTTTACCAATGGAAATCTTTAGCCGCATCCGTACTGGAGTCAAACCGGATATTAATGCTCTAAGTGTCGTAGTTATCTTATTTTCTGGGTTGATTGCCTTTATTGCCGAATTGATCCGCCACCAGAGTGAGCACAAACGTTTTCAGTAGTCTCAATCAACCGTTACCAAAATAATTGGGTCTAAAGCCGGGTCCTTCTAGGACGGCTTTCTTTAACTGTGATATTATTACGCTAAGTAGGTCAGCGTAATTATGTTGGTATTTGAGGCAAAACTTGAGGGAACAAAACAGCAGTATGAGCGGCTCGATGAAGCTATTCGTACTGCTCGTTTTGTTCGTGTGCGACGTGAAAGTCGTGTATAGGTGCATCAGCACTAAAGACTGAGGAGCCGTCTCCTCTATGGGACTCCTTCCCCATATTCCCATGTAAAAGGGTCAAGTACCCCGCCTACCGAAGTAGTAAGCA
>JAAHGS010000140.1 GCA_010692645.1 Symploca sp. SIO2E9 | reverse complement strand
TCTTTGGGCTAGCGCGGAGCGATCGCCCAAAGGGCTAATCGCGTACTCGGGTAAAGCCAATCTACGTTTCTATCGGTCATCGCATTAGCTTACCCACTGCTATCGATTATACTCTGCGCTGCACTACTAAATATCGACTGCCAGAGACAACCCGCTGGGCAGATAAGCTGGCATCAGGCTAGAGGTGGTTCAAGGGAACTCAACCAAATATCCTCCGGCTGTAGGTTATGACGAATTTGAGTCCAAGCTGGTGAGGGGTGAGCGAAATTTTGGTTGGAATTTCAATTCTCCGCGTCTGGAGCGTCTGGAGCGTCTGGGCGTCTGCTTACTCATTCCCCCACTCTTTTTTTCGCTCAACCGCTGGTGAGAAACTTCAACTTGAGAAACGCTATATATCCAGCCAAAATGTTCTACCAGCATCTTGACAAGTCAAAATCGCCTCTAGCGAGAGAAAATAAAGGCACAACTCCAGATAATCTTCTCAGATATGAGCTGCTGCCTCAATCCCGATTGCCAAAATCCCCATAATCCTGATGGGGCAAAGTTTTGTAATAGCTGCGGGATGCCTCTAGTGCAGCTACAGGGGCACTATCAAATTCTCAGGTTGCTTTCTGCTCAGGGGGGATTTGGCAGAACCTACATAGCTGAAGATACACACAAGCTTAATGAATGCTGCGTAGTTAAGCAACTGGCACCAAAAAACCGAAATCCCTGGGTACTTGAGAAAGCTATGCAGCTCTTTGAGCAAGAGGCAAGGCGTCTGCAACAGCTGGGGAGCATACTCAAATTCCTACGATGTTTGCTTACTTTGAGCAAGAGCAGCGCCTGTACTTGGTGCAACAGTATATTGAAGGACAAACTTTAGTCGATGAGTTAAAAGAGTACGGAACCTTTAGTTCTCAAGAAATTCGAGAATTTCTGCTCGACTTTTTAGGAATTCTCCAGTTTGTTCATCAACACGGTGTTATTCACCGCGATATCAAGCCAGACAATATTATTCGCCGCCGCAGTGATGGCAAATTAGTACTAATTGATTTTGGGATTGCCAAGCAATTGAGTGCCACAATTATGGCTCAAACTGGGACAACCGTAGGCTCCTTTGGCTATGTGCCGATGGAACAAATGGAGGGGGGAAAAGTTTACCCTGCTAGTGATTTATACAGTTTAGGTGTAACCTGCTTTCATTTGCTGACGGGCATTCACCCCTGGCAACTTTGGAAGATGCAGGGCTATGGTTGGGTTTCTCACTGGCGAGAACACCTGCAAGAACCCTTAGAAGATGCTTTGGGGCGAGTTCTTAAAGGTTTGCTGCAAGAAAATTATCAGCAGCGCTATCAATCAGTAGAAGAAGTATTGGCAGATTTGAGTATTGAGTCGCGGCGATTGCCTGTTTTATCTCCTGCAAGACTCTTCTGGAGTCAGTCAAAGTTAGGAAGATTTACAGATTCAGTCAAACAGCACCATCAGCTCAAAAAAACTGTATTGGTGGGAGGTAGCATTCTGTTAGTAGGATTTGGGGGATATGGGCTTTGGCAGTTAAAAACTTATGTCTTCACAGCTCCTGTTGTTACTACTGAGGAAGTCAAACTTAAACCTGTAGCTATGTCAATCGCTATTAGCCCCGATGGCAAGACTTTAGTAAGTGGAGATTACCAAGAAGTCAAAATCTGGAATCTGAGTCCCTGGAAACTAAAACAACGTTTTCCTGGGCATGCAGAATGGGTTCCTAGCCTTGCCATTAGCCCCGATGGCAAAACCCTGGCAACTGGAGGTATAGACTGGATTGAGATTTGGAATCTAAGTACAGGTAAACTGAAACATACTCTTAATAGACATACTGGTGAAGTTATTGCCCTTGCCATTAGCCCGGATGGACAGACGCTGGTGAGTGGGAGTAGGGATAAGACAATTAATATTTGGAACTTGAAAACAGGTGAATTAAAAACTAATCTTACTGGACATATTGATCAGATTTTTTCTCTGGCTATTAGTCCTAACGGGCAGACGTTGGCAAGTGGGAGCAGGGATAGGACAATTAAAATCTGGAATCTACATACAGGAGAGTTGAAAAATACTCTGGCTGGACATACCGGAACAATTAATTCCCTCGCCATTAGTCCTGATGGGCAAACGCTGGTAAGCGGGAGCAAGGACACAACAATTAAGATCTGGAATCTACATACAGGAGAGTTGAAAAATACTCTGGCTAGACATACCAGGAAAGTTAATTCCCTGACTATTAGTCCTGATGGACAGATAGTTGCTAGTGGCAGTCAGGATCGGAGTGTCAAAATTTGGGAGCTGAGTACGGGTAAACTGAAACTCACTCTAGATGAGCATAACGATGAGGTTATTTACGTCGCTATTGCTCCAGATGGACAGACATTAATAAGTGGGAGTTACGACGGAACTATCAAGATGTCATTGCTGCCCTATTAATGTTCAATGCTATCCATCCCCACCGTATAGACGGATGGGGAATTCCGCACTCTTGTTAAAGATCACATCATATTGAGTGGATCCACATCAATGGTAAGGCTTACATCTTTAGAACAAATTTTCCGCAACTCCTCCAAGTTTGGCAAGCCTACAGGCATATGTGGCGGAAACTTAAGCAAAATCTGCCACCGATAGCGACTGGCAACTCGCATCACACTTGCAGGTGCAGGTCCCAAGATTTCGTAATCTGACTTAGCAATAGCTAACCTATCTGCTATTTCCTCAGCCACCTTCTCAACTTCAGCTGCATCTAAACTACTCAAACGCAATAGAATCAGATGTCCATAAGGAGGATAATCTAGTTGGGCTCTTTGTGCTAGTTCTGCCTCCGTAAAGGACTCATAATCATGACGCTGCACAGCCTGAATAACTGGATGTTGTGGAGAGTAAGTTTGAATTATCACTTTACCAGGATCATCGCCACGACCAGCCCTACCTGCCACCTGAGTTAGAGTTTGAAATGCTCTTTCTGCTGCCCGATAATCCCCCAAATGCAGTAGTCCATCAGCTGCTACAACCCCCACCAGAGTTACTCCAGCTAAATCTAGCCCTTTAGTCAACATTTGCGTACCAACCAAAAGATCAGCTTCCCCATTAGCAAATTGTGTCAACAGCTTGCGGTGTGAACCTTTGGTGCGGGTGGTATCGCTATCAAATCGAATCAGGCGCAACCCAGGAAACTGCTTCCTTAACTCATGGGTAACCCGTTGAGTGCCACTGCCAAAGAATTTTAGATAAGGAGAACTGCAATTGGGGCAAGCCTTGGGGTGTGGTTGTCCATAGTTGCAATAGTGACAACGCAGTAACTGAGCTGCCCCTTGATGAGTGTAATGATAGGATAACGAAACATCACAGTAAGGGCATTCAATCACATATCCGCAGCTACGACAAGACACAAAGGTACTATGACCCCTGCGGTTGATAAATAAAATTCCTTGTTTTCCCTGCTCTTGCATGTGTTGCAAAGCACTTTCTAGCGAACGACTAAAAATAGAACGATGACCTTGTTGCAACTCCCGCCTCATATCCACCACTTCCACAGGCGGCATTGGTCGCGATTGAATGCGCTCCGGTAAGGACAAGTAATAAAATCGAGGCCTTGAGATAGGGGAATTATCCCCTGCCTCCCCCTCTCCCCATTCCCCCCTCTCCCCATCTCCCCGAGCCATCCCCCCCTGCTCCCTAACACTCACCCAGGTTTCCAAAGAAGGTGTAGCCGAACCTAAGACAAGAGGGCAGTTTTCTAACTGAGCACGCCATTGGGCAACGGTGCGGGCATGATAGGCGGGAGCTGGTTGGTTTTGCTTAAAGCTAGAGTCATGTTCTTCATCCAAGACAATTAAACTCAACTTAGGTAAGGGGGCAAAAACTGCAGAACGAGTGCCAATCACTATCTGTGGCTCACCCGTAAGCATCTGTCGCCAAGTGTCATAGCGCTCACCATTGGCAAGGGCGCTGTGATAAACACTAATTTTGTCGCCAAAACGGGCTCGGAAACGGTCAGTTAATTGGGGAGTTAGACCAATCTCCGGTACTAGGACAAGGGCAGATTTTCCCTGTTCTAGAACAGCAGCAATCGCCTGTAAATATACTTCTGTTTTCCCTGATCCCGTCACCCCATGCAACAGTACTTGAGTGTAATTATCAAGATTATTGATAACTTCTAAAGCTTGAGTTTGTGCTTGTGTTAATGACTTCGGCTGATCCCCAGCGACTGTTGGTTCTGAAGTACGCCGCAATACTTCTCTTGAGAGAATAACAACATAGCCCTTTTGCTCCAGCAACTTCACAGTTGAGTAAGTTGTTTGGCAAATTTGCAGCAAGTCTTTTAGCCATAAATCGCCGCCGCTACGCCGCAGCACTTCCAAGATTTCCCGCTGCCGCCTAGTTAACTCGGTTCCAAGGCTAAGGGTATCGGCAACCAACGTTACAGCCTTCTGTAGCTTGGGGCGTGAGGGTTTGGGAACCTCCAGATAACTTTCAACCCAACCGCGCTTGAGTAACTCCTGTACCCCCCTACTTGCGCCTCTAATCTGACGCTGGAGGTAGAAGAAACTGTAATCTCCATCTGCTTGAGACGACAGCAGTGCCAAAAGCTGACGAGCAGTTGTATTGACAAAAGCCTCAGCACCGTCAGGTATTACAGTTCGCTTGAGACGAATCCGACGCTGTGAACGCGTCAGGAGCCCAGGCGGCAGCGCCACTCGAACCACCGAAATCAGAGGTGTACAATAGTACTGAGCAATTCTCTGTAGTAAATGCCAGTAGGATTGGCGGAAAAATCCAGCACATAGTACATCCTCAACCTCCCGAATTTTCTCGGGTGCCAACTCAGGAGGTGGTGAGTCCAAAATCTTAATTGCAATTGCCCCCATCACAGAGGCTCGAAAAGGCACACTCAAGACATCTCCGGGGTTGACTGACAAATCTGGTGGTAGTCGATAAACATATAACCCTTGCCTACCAGGACAATCCACCAGTACTTCAACCCAGCGGTTATCAGTAAAACCAGATTGATAAGACGCCCCTGGTTCAGCCAATAACATACTCAAGCGGGAATTAGACATTTTGCCAACCCTACTCACCAAAAACTACTCCTATATTGTTCGGAGGTCTTACCTTGAAACCAGTCAATTGTAGCTGTTTTAAGAGTAAGACAAGAACCGCGACCACTATAATCATTGTCAAGGGAAGCTTGCTTCCTGTCTCATTTTTGGGGTTGCCCTTTCAAGGGTAAGGTTCTGATCTAGACTACAAAGCCGGCATTAGACTTCTTTGAAGAGTATCTTTCTCAAGATACTCCTGCTAAACAGGAATATGTAGTGTAGATATCTGGTCTATTTTCTCACTCTTGATAGATAGTAAAGCCCGATACGATATGAGATTCTGTTGCTATAGCAAAATTAGTGGCAATCAGCTACCTTAGTAAGATTATTCAGGAGTTATCTACCTCACGCTCAGATTTATTGACCAAATTTTTGTATATTTTTTGCTCTTAAACGAAAAAACTCCAAATTGGTGCCAACAATCACAAAAATCCTGCTGGCGAACCTGCTATCCCCCTTCTCCGGATTCGCACTGGTTTGATCCCAGCTAGGTCAACGCCAAGGTCTATAAGAATTTTGTAAATTAAGGTAACAGCTAGTAGATTATTGACTATGAAAAACACTATTTCAGCAATTTCTGGATTTGGGAAATTTATGGGTTTAGGGAGCACTTCCCATATTTGGCTAGGATCTGACTCTGACGCCTTAGGGACACAGCTCATCTCAAATGAGACACTAGCCAAATTTCTTATGTAGCTTTAAAATCATTACTTTCTAGTTAAAAAGTTACCGCAGAGCAGATCTTGGGAGTATTGAGTAATCCCACTCGACCTTGAGCCAGTTTTGATATTCCCTGAATACATAATCACTCTCGCCGTTGACAACGCGCTTTACAACCAAGCAGACCTTCCGTCACTCAGCAGCATTAAGCACTCAGATAAGACCTTTGACAATTCTTCCTTTATACACTCACCGATCAAATCTTTCTATGAATATTTCCGAATTAAGCTCAACTGATACTCTCAAATCTACAGAAGATCAGGAATTTTCTCACCTTGACCATATTGAAGTTAGCGAAAGCGATTTGAACCTTGTGCAAGTGGAATTTTCCGAATCTGGGGATTTGCTAGGAGAAAGTAGTCCCTCAGGATACCGCAAAACAGACGCTGATGATACTGTAGGCGCTTTCTTTAAAGAGATGGCACGCTATCCACTGCTCAAACCAGAAGAAGAGATCGAACTAGCCAATAGTGTTAAGTCTGTTGTAACTATCAATGAACTAAGAGAAAGCTTAAAAGAGCAATTAGAGCGTACTCCCACCAAGACAGAGCTAGCAGCAGCAGTAAATCTGACAGAACGTCAGTTGGACAATCGACTATATCGTGGTCGTGTTGCCAAACGCAAAATGATTCGCTCAAACCTGCGCTTGGTTGTATCAATAGCTAAGAGATATCTAAATCGGGGTGTTCCTTTTCTGGATTTGATTCAAGAGGGCGCTTTGGGATTGAATCGCGCCGCCGAAAAATTCGATCCGGAAAAGGGCTATAAATTTTCTACCTATGCTTACTGGTGGATTCGTCAGGCGATTACGCGCACTATTGCTAATGATGCCCGGACAATTCGTCTGCCAATTCACATTGTTGAAAAACTTAATAAACTAAAAAAAGCACAGCGCGAACTTAAACAAAAACTCCAGCGCAACCCAACTGAGGCAGAAATGGCTCAAGCCCTAGAGATTTCCCGCGCCAATTTGCGTCAACTTTTACAGCTGCGTCGGAGGTCTTTATCCCTTAACCACAGAGTTGGTAAAGGAGAAGACACTGAACTTGTGGATTTACTTGAAGACAATGATCTGCGGTTGCCCGAAACTCAGATGAATGAGGCCATGATGCGCCAGGAGATTTGGGATGTCTTGAGCGATGTTCTGACTGAGCGAGAAAAAGATGTGATTTCTCTGCGCTATGGTCTTGCTAGCAGCGAACCCTACACACTAGAAGAAGTAGGGGGCATGTTTAACCTCTCCCGCGAACGGGTTCGTCAGATCCAAAGCAAAGCTATGCGCAAGCTTCGTCGTCCTCAAGTTGCGCGACGACTAAAAGGCTGGCTCAATTAGGTTGCTTGTTAAGGCACCTAGGGTGAGGGAAATTTTGGTTGGAATTTTAATTCTCCGCGTCTGCATCAACGTTAGCGTCTCAGTAACTACATGAGAGTCCTTGATGCTCCCCTCTAAACTGTCACCGCGACTCAAAAGCCCTCCCCGAAAGGAGAAAGGCAATTCCCGTGCGGTTGCGGTAGTGGCATAGTTGCCATTAGCGCTTTCTTTGTCAGCGCCTTAGTCAAGCGGCTCTCAAAGAGCTAGCGATTGCCTTGCCGAAGGATGCCCGGAGGGCTGTAGGGGCAGTGCCTGCATGGGATTAGCTTTTCTGAGCTAGTCCATAGCGATTGCCCTCGAAATAGAAGTGGAAGTGGAGATTAGTTTTATTAATCTTCTGGCAGCAGTGCCATAATTTGATCGACAAACTGTTGATGGTCAACAACTGGTTTAGAGATGTAGCCATCAGCGCCACTTTGCTTGAGAAAGTTTTCTCGATCGCCCTCCATCGCATGAGCCGTAACTAGAATAATTGGCATATTTGAAGTTTGAGCATCAGCTTTCAGCATCTGAGTAATCTTGATACCATCTACCGATTTACCTTGGTAAACACTGTGAGCTAGGGAAACGTCCATCAAGATAATGTCAGCTGCTCCAGATTGGGCAATCTTCATCACCTCTTCCACATCTTCTGTATGCTTTACATCCAAACCGCCCCTTTTGCTGAGAATCTTGGAAAAAACACGAGCATTAATCGGATCGTCTTCTACAATCAAAACGGTTTTCATGGGCGTTGCCTCAAGAAAGTCCTAATCTTTAAAAGTGCGCCTTTAATCATTAAGTCTGACAGGGACTGGGCAATGTTGCCATCGCTAAGGCAATAAGTTATCACAAATTTGGTCAGATCATAGGGAAATTAACTCTCATGGCAAAACAGTTGAACCTGCTTGCGACCGAAAGGGTCATCCCCACAGCTCTACATGCGGAGATGGAACGGTCATATCTTGAATATGCCATGAGTGTAATCGTTGGGCGTGCCTTACCTGATGTCCGGGATGGTCTCAAACCAGTCCATCGGCGCATATTGTATGCTATGCACGAATTGGGTTTAACCCCAGATCGACCTTACCGCAAATGTGCTCGCGTCGTGGGAGACGTTTTAGGCAAATATCATCCCCATGGCGATCAGGCGGTTTACGACGCGATGGTGCGCCTCATACAAGATTTTTCTTCGCGCTATCCCCTCCTGGCTGGTCATGGTAACTTTGGGTCAGTGGATAATGATCCACCTGCAGCAATGCGCTACACCGAAACTCGTCTCTCTCCCATCGGTAACGAAGCGCTACTCTCAGAAATTGGGGAGGCAACAGTTGATTTTATCAATAACTTTGATGGTTCTCAACAAGAGCCAGTAGTTTTGCCTGCTCAACTGCCAATCTTATTGCTCAATGGCAGCTCTGGTATTGCTGTGGGCATGGCAACCAATATTCCTCCCCACAACCTGGCAGAGGTGGTTGATGCCCTAGTTGCCCTAATTGATCGCCCCAATTTGACAGATGAAAAATTGAGCCAATTAATTCCTGGTCCTGATTTTCCCACCGGAGGCGAAATTGTCGAAACATCGGGAATTAAAGATGCCTACAGTAGTGGTCGCGGTAGTATCCAAATGCGCGGCATTGCTAAACTAGAAGAGATTACAGCTGGGCGAGGACGGCGCTCTCGGAGAACTGCGATCGTGGTTAGCGAGTTGCCTTACCAGGTAAATAAAGCAGCCTGGATAGAAAAAATGGCAGACCAGGTTAACCAAGGACGCATAGAAGGGATTGCTGATTTGCGAGATGAGAGCGATCGAGAAGGCATACGGGTGGTGATCGAACTCAAACGAGATGCCCAAGCCCCAGAAGTTCTCCAGAAGCTCTATCAACAAACGGCTCTGCAAAGTAACTTTGGAGCAATTATGCTGGCTCTGGTGAATGGGCAACCACGCCAACTCACCCTGCGTCAGTTATTAGAGGAATTTTTAAGTTTCCGAGAACAAACTCTCACCAGGCAATATGCCTACGAATTAGAACACAAACAAAGACGCCTCCATCTGGTTGAGGGCTTACTCAGATCCCTAGTCGAACTCGACACCATGATTGACATCCTCAGAAATGCTGCTGATGGTACCAGTGCGAAGATGTCTCTGCAAGAGCAGTTAAATCTTTCTGAGTTCCAGGCAGATGCCATCTTAAGCATGCCCTTGCGACGCCTTACTGGTTTAGAGCGGCAAAAATTACAGACAGAGTTTGAGGAACTCGAAGAGCGAATTGAGCAGCTACACCAATTACTCAATAATCGACAGGAGTTGCTCAAGACTTTGAAGAAAGACTTGCGAGCCCTCAAACGTAAATACGCTGAACCCCGTCGCACTAAAATTAGGTCGCTGACTTCTGAGCAACGGAAGCAGGAGAGCAAGGGAGCAGATAAATCCACCAGCAAAGGGGAACAGAAGACTAAGAGCAAGAAGTCTTTGCCATCGACGCCCCCAATAGCCTATGAAAAAACGATTCTGGAATTTACCTACCAAGGCTATGTGCAGCGTCAGCGTGCTGCTACAGAGCAAAAATCAACCAGTTCCTTGAAGCAAGGGGATGACTTTGTAGTCAAGACTCAGCTAGCATCGACACAAGAAGAATTAGCTGCGGTCACTAGTGGTGGTAAGGCCTACCCAGTCAAAGTTGCAGATATTCCACCAGCTGCTGGGCGCAAGCAGGGAACTTCCTTGGTGAGTTTGCTGCCAAAAGCGGCGACATCTGATACCGTTACCGGACATTTGAACCTTTCTACTCTTGAGAGAAATTTCACTCTGATTTTATTAACTCAGCAAGGACGAATCAAGCGTTTACCTGTTTCCGAGTTGAATAGCCTGACCTCGCGCGGGACTACGCTCGTTAAGCTTAAGGAAGATGATCAATTAAAGTACTTTAATCTTGCCCAAACCGGCGAACAAGTAGTTTTGGCAACCAGCAATGGACGGCTTTTGCGCTTGGAAATTAATGATCAACAGTTACCGCTAATGGGACGTACAGCTCAAGGCAACCAGGCCTCACGTTTGCGGCGTCGGGAGCAGTTAGTTGGTTGTGTGACACTTGCTGCTGATGACAACCTCTTACTGGTTTCTGAACAGGGGTACGGTAAACGTTTGAGAGTGGGGGCAATTAGGATAGCAAATCGGGGCGACATTGGCACTCAGGGGCTGCAATTTAAAACTGTTAGTGATGCTTTGGTAGGTATGGTAGCAGTTTCTAGAGCCTCTGAAGTCGCACTAGTAACTAGTGCTGAGCGAGTCTTGCCCTTGCAGCCGAATTCCGTGAAGTTACAGGGTAAAGATGGAGTTGGCGATCGCTTAGCTAAACTCCAACCCTCAGAAAAAATTGTAATGGTTATTCCCCTTGAGTTGTCATAAATAGATGGGGGGATGAGGGGATGGGGAGATGGGGAGATGGGGAGAGGGGGAGATGGGGGGATGGGGAGATGGGGACTTCCGCGATATCGTTAGAATATAGCTAACTTTTGCTATCAAAGAGCAAACACAACCCTTATGACCAGTGCTACAGCGGTTAAAACTCAGTATGAAGCAGTTATCGGTCTAGAAACTCATTGTCAGCTGAGTACCCAAACTAAAATTTTCTCTCCTGCCTCTACAGAATTTGGCGCTACTCCTAATACCAATATCGATCCGATTACGATGGGGTTGCCAGGAGTATTGCCTGTACTCAACCAAAAGGTACTCGAGTACGCTGTCAAAGCTGGTTTAGCGCTAAATTGCCGGATTTCACCCTATAGCAAATTTGACCGCAAACAGTATTTTTATCCAGACCTCCCCAAAAACTATCAAATTTCACAATACGACCTGCCCATTGCTGAACACGGCTGGTTGGAGATTGAACTAACAGATGAAGCAGGCAACCCTATACGCAGAAAGATTGGTATCACCCGCCTGCATATGGAGGAAGATGCAGGCAAACTAGTTCATGCTGGTAGCGACAGACTTTCTGGTTCTACTCACTCTCTGGTAGATTACAACCGCGCTGGTGTACCGCTGATCGAAATTGTCTCGGAACCAGATATTCGTTCTGGTCAAGAGGCAGCAGAATATGCTCAAGAACTACGTCGGATTGTACGCTACATCGGTGTCAGTGACGGTAATATGCAGGAAGGTTCTCTGCGTTGTGATGTTAATATTTCTGTTCGACCTGTTGGTCAGAAGAAGTTTGGGACCAAAGTCGAAATCAAAAATATGAACTCCTTCAACGCCATCCAAAAGGCGATTGAATACGAGATTGAGAGACAAATTTCTGCCATTGAAGCTGGAAATGGCGATTCAATTGTTCAAGAAACTCGCCTCTGGGAAGAAGGTAGCCAGCGCACAATCAGTATGCGCAGTAAGGAAGGTTCGAGTGATTACCGCTATTTCCCTGAACCTGATTTGCCTCCTATTGAAGTTTCAAAGGAACTCTTGGAACAATGGCGCAGCCAATTGGTGGAATTACCGGCACAGAAACGCAGTCGCTATGAACAGGAACTAGGGCTTTCTGCCTATGATGCCAGAGTGCTAACAGATGATCGGTCAGTGGCAGAGTATTTTGAAGCAGCTGTAAGTGCTGGAGCTAATTCTAAGCAAGCTGCTAACTGGGTAATGGGAGATATTGCTGCCTATCTCAACAATGAGAAACTCGAAATTGAACAGATTGCTCTTAAACCAGTTGTCCTCGCAGAACTGATTAAGCTGATTGAAGATGGCACGATTAGCGGCAAAATTGCTAAAGAGATTCTACCAGAACTCCTATCTCAAGGTGGTTCTGCTAAAGAGCTAGTTGAAAGCAAGGGTTTGATCCAAATCTCGGACAAGGGTCAACTTGAAGTAATTATTGATGAGATAATCTCTGCCCATCCCAAGGAACTAGAACAGTATCGCAACGGTAAAACTAAGCTTCAAGGCTTTTTTGTTGGTCAGGTGATGAAGAAAACTAGCGGTAGGGCTGACCCCAAGCTGACTAACCAAATCCTTGGCAAGAAGCTGAAGGGGAAGTAACTGCTATTTGAGCCACTCCCACGAATTCAATTCGTGGGATTCAGGCATCAAGGGTGAGATTGCAGGCACAGCCTGTCTAACATCTCCTACGCCTAGGGTTGAACTCCCAACCCTTTTAATAAGGATAGTATGTCTACAATCGAGGATCAACCAAACATCTAACGCGGCTTGAAAGCCTTAACGCTACATCCCACGCTTAAAAGACGTGGGATGCAGCTTACTTCTTTGTAATTTCTGTAAAGTTTAAGAAAAAAATATATTAGTGGGTGTAACCCCTCAGGCCTAAAATGTTATAGTCTGATAAACAGATGCACCCTGATGATCGGGAGAGTCCTGAAGTGGCTCTCTCTTTTTTTATGGAGTAAGCAGAAAAAAATAAATAGGGGGTGACACCCCCCAGGTCGGATATGGTATATTATGTTAAGTAGATGCACCCTGATGATCGAGAGAGTCCTGAAGTGGCTCTCTTTTTTTTATGGAATAAGCAGAAAAAATAAATAGGGGGTGACACCCCCCAGGTCGGATATGGTATATTATGTTAAGTAGATGCACCCTGATGATCGAGAGAGTCCCGATGTGGCTCTCTTTTTTTATGGAATAAGCAGAAAAAATAAATAGGGGGTGACACCCCCCAGGTCGGATATGGTATATTATGTTAAGTAGATGCACCCTGATGATCGAGAGAGTCCCGATGTGGCTCTCTTTTTTTGTTTTTCTAAAGCCAAATGTCAGATGTCTAGGCTCTTGAGACTTGATATAATCACCTCTCATGCAGGAATAATGGTTTTCAGGAGAACTCATGTCGGACTGGCAGGAAATTCTCGGTGGTGTTACAGCTCCTAAAGGTTATCGAGCAGCTGGAATTGCTGCTGGCTTGAAACCTTCGGGGTTGCCGGATTTAGCATTGATTTTGTCAGATGTAGACGCGATCGCAGCTGGTGTGTTAACTATTAGTCAAGTTCGCGCTGCTTGTGTAGACTATTGCCGTCAGCGCCTACAAGCTAAGCTTTGTGCCCGCGCTATATTTTGTAACGCTGGTCAAGCTAATGCTGCTACTGGTGAACAGGGCTGGCAAGATGCTTTGACCAGTGCTAAAGCGATCGCACAAGCGCTGGAAATTCCTGCCGAATCGGTTTTACTGGCATCCACTGGTGTGATTGGTCAACGCATCCCTATGGATGCACTGTTATCGGGAATCCCCGAATTGGTTAGCACTGCCTCAGAAACAGGTTCAGATGCAGCTGCCAAAGCAATTGTCACCACGGATTTGGTAACCAAATCCATTGCCCTAGAAACAACCATTGACAATCGCCCTGTCAGGATTGGGGGCATTGCTAAAGGTTCCGGCATGATTAATCCTAATATGGCTACCATGCTTGCCTTTGTAACTTGCGATGCAGCGGTTTCTCCTTCTCTTTGGCAGCAGATGTTGAGTAGGGCAGCCGATAAAAGTTTTAATCAAATTACTGTAGATGGAGATACTAGCACTAACGATACTTTGATTGCTCTGGCTAATGGGCAGTCGCGCACAGCTGCGATTACTCAAATGGGACCTGTTGCTGAAAAGTTAGAGGCGATGCTGACAGCTGTTTGTCAGCATTTGGCAAAGGCAGTGGCGAGAGATGGTGAAGGTGCTACCTGTCTAATTGAGGTACAGGTAAGTGGAGCTCCGGATGATAATGCTGCACGTCGAATAGCTAAAACTATTGTTGGTTCGTCTTTAGTTAAGTCTGCTGTATTTGGTCGTGACCCTAATTGGGGTAGAATTGCGGCGGCAGCTGGGCGTGCTGGTGTAAGGTTTGAGCAAGAAAATCTGCGTATTCAGTTAGGGGATTTCTTGTTGATGGAGAATGGTCAACCTTTGGCTTTTGATCGTGATGCTGCTAGTGGTTATCTTAAGCAGGCGGCGGCTGGTGAATATTTGAAGGGGGATACGGTTTTAATTTCGGTTAGTATCGGCAATGGTCATGGCACGGGTACGGCTTGGGGCTGTGATTTGAGTTATGACTATGTGAAGATTAATGCGGAGTATACGACTTGAATTTTGCTTAGTATCAATTCCTTCACCCGCCTGGGGTTCAAACCCCAGTCTAAGAGCTTAAGTCCTCTAAAAGACGACTAAATGCTGATCCTACAAAAATTTCAGTCCATTTTAATGGAATCAAAGCTATTAGCCCAGAGTTTGAACTCTGGGTGGGAAGGGAAGCTTACTATAGTGCAATTTGTAAGTTGTGACATACTCCCCTCCTAACCCTACGGGTATAGAAGGGGCTTCTAAAATATAGAGAGCTGAACGCCCTCGTATCCTAAAAGTTCGCGCTTCACGGGCTGTCTACCGACTAGGCCTCCGCGCGCAGACGAGATGAGTCCCACCTCATGTAATGCCCGGTTTAAAATAATTAAAGTCAGTGAAGGAGTCGCCCCCTCCACTGCTCTCCAAAACGGAACGTGATACTTTCGCATCATTCCGCTCCTCAGTAAAACGGCTGTTGTCATCAGTACGTCATTACCAGCATGTCGTTTTCCCAAACCCAAGGGCTTGGTTCCACTGGCGGTTTAGGTTTAGCGCTATTACAGCTAGATTTGTTACCAAGACTGCCATCGGTGGCGGTCTTTTTGTCGTGACAATGTCGATGAAGTAGTTGCCAATTGTCGTATTTATCCCGTCCACCAAGAGATTTAGGAATGGTATGGTCAACTTCCATCAAGTCTCCATCTCTGAAGTATTTGTCGCAGTGGGCGCATTTTCCTTTCTGTCTCTTAAGTAGTTTTGCTACCTTTGTAGACATTTCTGGATGTACCCCCATTCTAGTACTCCAATAAATCCAATCACCGTCATAGGGGGATTTGTTCCCTTTTACCTTTACATAGCGTTTTATTTCTGTGGAGCTATGTTGTATTAGCATTAGAGGGTTGTTTTCCTCCCTGGTTGTGAACACCCAGTTATTGCCTTCTACGGTTTTAAAGTACCTAAGGCGTATCCACTTTCTGCCTTTATTTCTGTGACGGTGATGACCCCATTTGAGAAGCTTCCAAACCACTAAATGCCACAGTCTTTCAAAGACTTTTTGACTGACCACGGTTGAGAAGTAATTACACCACCCCCGTATAATAGGGTTTAGTCTTTTGATAAGACTCGCTTGGTCTATACCTCGCGACCTTTTTATTACTTCAGCAACTTGTCTATAGTGTTTCTTCTGACTTTCTTTACTGGGGGTGATAATAGTCTTAAAACCGAGGATTTTACCTTTAACTTTTCCACAATTGTATTTCCCGACTGGGAAGTGTCTAACGTTGAAACCAAGAAAATTAAATCCCGGTTCTTCGTCCTCTAATTTATACAGGGTGTGGGTTATTCTGGTTTTGCTTGGCTTTAATTCTAACCCGGTGCCACTTAACCACTTCTCTATCTCTGATTTACACAGCTTTATGACTTCTAAATCCTCGTGAAGGACTACAAAATCGTCTGCGTATCTTATAAGTGAAACCGATTTGAGCTTATCTCGTACTCCGTATGTATGACCACTAGGGTCTCTCATATCGAATTTTGGGGCTAAACCCATAATCAGCTCCTCAATCCCATGTAAAGCCACATTCGCAAGTAGAGGTGATATAACCCCACCTTGTGGTGTGCCTTCGGGAGTAGGGAACAGTTCTTTTCCATCCATAACACCAGCTTTTAACCAGGCTCGGATTTGTTTCCGTAAGGTTGGATAGGTATTCAATTTTCTGAGAAGTACATCATGGTTAATGCGGTCAAAGCACTTGGCAATATCAGCATCTAGCACGTATTTGGCTTTAGGCTTTATTGCGCAGAATATTGCTCCTATTGCATCGTGGCATGAGCGTCCTGGTCGAAACCCATATGAGTTAGGTTCAAATCGCGCCTCCCATTCTGGTTCAAGTGCCAGCTTGACAAGTGCTTGCAAGGCTCGGTCATCCATCGTCGGGATACCTAAGGGTCTTTTTTCCTCTGTGCTAACGTAGGTATATCGGTTCAAATCCTCATACCACCCTGTACTTATGCCCTTTTGGGACTCCCAGCGCACAAAGCCTTATTTCGCTGGTTCGCCGTAACGATGATTCAGGCAGTGACTTCGCTTTAGCTATCCATAGGAACTTGCTCACGGGATACCACCTTAAGGCTGGTAGCTCTTTCCGCTTTTATCCCCGCTTCACCGATTGATGACTAGTCGCTACGGTGGGGGATATGCTTTCACCTCTACGTCTGAGGGGCAGGGCTTATCGCTTTCGCTTGGTACTTACGTTTACCTGCATGGTTATGAAGTTGTCATCTACAGGGGATTTAAGTGCGTACTCAATCCTGTTGGATTACCCTGTAGAAGCCAGTCATCCCCCGATTTCTCGGTTTCGACTGAACGAATCGCACTTAATTGCGGCATTTTCATCTCTGTCTAAAACACATTTACACTTCGGGCATTCGTGAGTGCGAACTGACAGAGTTTTAGGAACCTTTGTGCCGCAACTAGAACAATTTTGAGATGTTCCGTGGGGGTTGACTTTCACTACTCGAACGCCGCATTTTGCTGCCACTGCTTCCAAAATGGTGATGAACTTTCCCCAGGCTGCATCTAAAATTGATTTTGCTAGCTTGCTTTTAGCTAAGTAAAGTCAGTGAAGAAGTCACCTTCTCCACTGCTCTCCAAAACGGAACGTGAAAGTTTCCCTTCATTCCGCTCCTCAGTAGAACGGCTATTGTCATTAGTACGTCGTCACAAGCATATCGTTTTCCCATCTGTAATTTGATGGAGTGTTTGATAGTTGTTTTGGTATGGCACTGTTGCAGCCAGTTTTGTTACCTGACCTTTCCAAACTTCCGTCTGTTCTGGTCTTTTT
>JAAHGS010000014.1:14776-33475 GCA_010692645.1 Symploca sp. SIO2E9 | reverse complement strand
CCCGCCGCGCACGGACTACCCGACCCTCACTCTCCAGTGACTACACTTCACACCACACCCCACACCCTACACCCCACACCCCACACCCCACACCCTACACCCCACACCCCACACCCCACACCCTACACCCTACACCCCACACCCTAAACCCTACACCCTACACCCCACACCCTACACCCCACACCCTACACCCCACACCCCAAACCAAACCAATGAAAACTTATCTTACCCATGCTCGTCTAATTACTACTAACGCAGTTGTTGATGACGGTGCTGTGTTAATTGAAGACGGACATATTGTCGCCATCAATCCCGAATCTACCAACAATGTTGAGTCTATTTCCTTAAATAGTCAATATTTACTACCTGGGTTAGTAGATTTACATTGCGATGCCATTGAAAAAGAAATTGAACCCCGTCCTAATGCTTTTTTCCCTATGGACTTTGCGATCGCTCAAATAGACCGCCACAATGCTGCTGTAGGAATTACCACACCCTTCCATGCCATTTCCTTTGCCCATGAAGAATTTGGTGTGCGCAACAACGAAAAAGCCGCTCAAATTGTGCGTTCTCTCCACGATTATCAGCCCCAAGCATTGGTAAATAATCGAGTCCATTGTCGCTACGAAATTACTGACCCCACAGGATTACCAATTTTGCTTAATCTGTTGCACTCAGATGGGATTCATTTAATTTCCCTCATGGACCATACCCCAGGACAGGGACAATTTAAAGATATGCAAGCATACCAGGATTATTTGTCCCGCACATATAACAAATCTGCTGCGGAAGTCGAAGCAATAGCCGTTAAAAAAATTGACCAAGGAGCCGATGCCCTGGAACGGGTGAAAACCTTAATTTCCAAGGCTTTATCCCTGGGTGTACAAATTGCCAGCCATGATGATGATACCCCCGACAGAATTGGCAGTATGCAAGCATTGGGAGTACATCTGAGTGAATTTCCCATCAATCTAGAAACGGCGAAAGCAGCCCAAAAAGCGGGACTCCAAACTATATTTGGTGCGCCGAATTTACTACGCGGGCAAAGTCAGAGTGGTTCAATCAAAGCAATAGATGCAATTAAAAATAAAGTTGGAGATATTCTTTGTGCAGATTACTCACCAGCCAGTTTACTAGCAGCAGCGTTTCGCATTCCCCAGTTACTTGGTTGGTCATTACCAGATGCGATCGCCCTTGTTACACACAATCCAGCACAGGCTGTAAATCTTAGCGATCGCGGTGAACTTACTCCGGGCAAACGGGCTGATTTAATTGCTGTACGGTGTCCCCATGGTTTTCCTCAAGTAACAACTACTTGGGTTGGGGGGCGAATTGTCTACCAATGTCACTACTCAATATGAACCCAATAAAACTGGGAATTGCGATGATTCCCAATCATGCAACTATCCAAGAAATCGTCAGATTACAGCAGCAACTTGCTGCTGTTTGCCCATTACAACCAATTTTGGGCAAGGATACTAATTTACCTCACATGACTCTACTACAGGGGCGATTTAGTGATTTAGCTAAGGTGTATCAGTCAATACATGATTTAAGAAATTACTGGGAACATAAATATCTACAACAGCCAGAAGTTTTTAGTTTCGATTGGCTTAAATGTGTTTATAAACCTCCCGGTTGGTATTTTCTCCAACCACATCCCTATACTATTGGGGATGTAGGACATCAATTTTGTTTTCATGCTCTCAAAGATACCATGATTCTTTTAGAAAGCGAATGTCAAAAAGATATGTTTGGGTATACTCCCTCAGAAGCTCTAAATTATCAAAAGTATGGCTATAGATATATTGGACAAGATTTTTACCCACATTTTACTTTGGGGCAAACTGGAGATCGCCTAACTTCAATTGCCTTAGATACATGGATGCAATTAGTCCCAACCCAACAGTTAAATATTAGCGGCAGATTTGTAAGACTTACCCTATATCGAGTTGGTAGTTATGGTAGCCATCGCGAAAGCTTAATAGATTTAAAAATTGACATCTAATGTAGCAAGATAATATGGGAACTGGACTAATTGTTTCCTTTGCCAATGACAACCAACGAGCGTCCCAACATTCCTATATATCGCCAAATTGCCTATCAGTTGATTGATGAGATTCAAAGCGGTGTGTATCAACCAGGCGATCGCCTGCCTTCCGAAAATCAACTCGCTACTCAGTATCAAGTCCATCGCCTTACTATTCGCCACGCCCTTAACCTTGTTATAGAACAAAGGTTAGCATTTCGCCACCAAGGGAAAGGAACATTTGTCACAGAACCCCGTGTTAACTATATAATCAATCAGCACACGAATTTTACACATAATCTACGGGAATTAGGATATCTTCCCTGTCTCAAAATTCTAGAAGTACAACAAATTCCAGCAACAGAACCCCTAACCGAACTCTTAGAAATTTCTAAGGGAAGCGAACTGGCAAAAATTAAACTACTCAGAACAGCTAGTCCTCAAATAAAAACACTTCAAAATCCAGAATTCCAACCTTTATGCATCAGTCTATCCTACCTACCACTAAATTACTTTCCAGAAATACTGACAGAAATTCATCAAGCGCGATCGCTTTATAGTTTTCTCCGCAACCATTATGGAATTGAACCACGACGGACTCGTACCCAAATTGAAACCTCTTCACCTTCACCAGAAGACATCCATTTACTAAAAATGCCATTTAATCTTCCCATACTGATTACTAGAGGTGTTGTCCGAGATTTACAGAATCGAGCTATCGAATACACTATCAGTCGCTTTCGAGGCGATCGCTTTACTTTAGAAATTACCGGTTAAGATGTCCGGCAAATTAACGATAATAAAAACTTCTTCGCCTCTGGTGTATCTCCCTATCTCCGCGTCAATCATAATTATGGGTATTCAAGCGGACACGATATCATAGTGAAGTATCATAATCTCTATACTCTGATGTTGATAATCCGATAACAATTATATGATTACCGATAGAGAACACTGGTTTCGCGCCCTCTTCAGGTTTCGAGGTTCAGTAATTCCGGCAATTTATCCTCGCGTTCTATTGTGCGCAATCTTGGGACTAATAATCTCCCTACTACATGAGTTGAACCTGACTATATCATGGTCAGGTTTTGGGAGTGTTATTTCTAACTTTGCGGTTAATCTAGTTTTGGGTTTACTATTAGTCTTTAGGACAAATACAGCTTATGAAAGATTTTTAGAAGGGAGGAAAGCTTGGGGAGTTATAGTTGTAAATGCCCGCAATTTATCCAGACAAATTACAGTGGCAGTGGAGGTTCAGGAAGCAGAAGATACTAAAAACAAAGCTGCTAATTTACGGTTACTAAGTACTTTTGCGATCGCTACCATGTTACATTTACGTAATGAGCCGATCAATGCTGAGTTGGAAGCACTCCTTACCCCCTCCCAAGCTGTTACACTCAAGAGTGTAAAAATTCCTCCCCTAGAAATTGCTCTCTGGATTGGTGATTATCTGCAAAAGCAACAGCATAAAAATTGTTTGAGTTTACACCAACTGACGGCAATGAATCTCTTGCTTGATGACATGGTAGGAGCTGTAACTACTTGTGAGCGCATTAAGAATACGCCCATACCTCTAGCTTATGCGATTCACCTCAAACAATTGATATTGATTTATTGTTTATCATTGCCATTTCAAGTTGTGGGGGACTTAAGTTGGTGGACAGGGCCGAGTGTGGCTTTAATTAGTTTTGCCCTGTTAGGAATTGAAGAAATAGGGCTGGAAATTGAAAATCCTTTTGGTCATGACCCTAATGATCTGCCTCTGGAGAAAATTTGTAGGACTATTACTAATAACATCGATGATTTGATCGCAACTAATTTAAACATGAAAATTTAAGTTTTCTTGATACTAGCATCTAATGCCTTGAACCTAATTGAAAGTAATTGAACCTAATTGAGAGTCATAGAGTCTGAATAAGTTAGCAAAGTAAAATCAGAGAATATCAAGTTCCTATGACACTGCCAAATGGTCCTAGTACTCCTGGATTTATGAGAATTTTCAGGATGCTCAAGCTGATTTTTCGTCCTTTAGAATACCTTGATGATTATGCCCAACGTTATGGGGACATGATCAAAATCGGAGGGGAAAAAGCACCCCCATTCATTTATGTGAGCAATCCCGAAGCGATTAAAGAGATTTTTACTGCTGATCCTGAGTTGTTTGCATGTGGCAGAGGCAATGGAATTTTACGATTTTTGCTGGGGGATAATTCCCTGATTTTACTCGATGGTGAACCCCACCAGCGTCAGCGACGGCTACTAATGCCGCCTTTCCATGGGGAGCGCCTGCGTGCCTACAGCCAGCTTATTTGTGAGATTACCCAGCAGGTTACTAGGGAGTGGACAGTGGGCAAACCCCTCTTGCTCCGCCCGTATATGCAAGAGATTACCCTCAGGGTAATTTTACAAGCAGTATTTGGTCTGCATCAAGGAGAGCGTTACGAGCAACTGAGGCAACAACTCAGTTCCTTACTAGAATCCTTTGGTTCTCCCTTAAGTTCTAGTATGATCTTTTTCCCATCACTACAAAAAGACTGGGGACAATTGAGTCCATGGGGACATTTTTTGCGCAAAAAGCAGCAAGTTAAACAGCTGATTTATGATGAAATTCGGGAACGCCGTATAGAGATGTTAGAGGCAACTTCTTTACAATCATCTCGTAACGATATCCTGACTTTACTAATGTTGGCTCGCGACGAAGCAGGGGAGCCCATGACAGATGACGAGTTACATGATGAGTTGATGACATTGCTACTGGCTGGGCACGAAACCACTGCTTCTGGTTTAGTATGGGCATTGTACTGGATTCACCACCTATCCGAAGTCGAGGATAAGCTGCGTTATGAACTCGATACTCTTGGTGAGGGAGCTGAAGCGATGGAAATTGCCCGAGGACCCTACCTCAGTGCTATCTGCCAAGAAACTCTGCGCATTTATCCGATTCTTCCCAGTACCTTCATCAGAGTTCTCAAATCACCGATGGAGATAGCAGGCTACCATTTTGATACTGGAACAGCACTATTACCTTCAATTTATTTAACCCATCAGCGTGAGGATTTATACCCGCAGCCTAAACGTTTTAAACCAGAGCGCTTTTTAGAAAGGCAATATTCACCTTACGAATATTTGCCCTTTGGCGGCAGTCACCGTCGCTGTCTGGGCTCAGCCTTGGCACAGCTGGAAATGAAACTGGTACTTGCTACTATTGTTTCCAAGTTTCAAATGGCACTTACAGATAATGGCTCAGTTAAACCAGTGCGCCGTGGCTTGACTTTCGCACCTCCAGGAAACCTAAAGATGGTTGTGACTCAGCTTCGAGTTCAGAAGACGCCGGTTTTAGTGTAATCTCAAGTATCAGTTTGATAACGCAGTCAAGGCTAATGTATTACTACAGATGGAAAGATTGGAAAAATCTACGGTTATTTCTGGCTTAATTGAGGAAAAGAAACTGAAATTAGTAGGTGGTCGTTACGATTTAAATACTGGGGAAGTTACGCTAGTAGCTTAAGGGTTGATTGCTCATGGTTGATTGCTCATAGTTCCTATTTCACCGCTTAAGAGCGATCGCTACTTGAAAAAATCATAAGCTGTTACACATTTAAATCAGATATTTATTTGATATGAGTTAATAGCTGAAACTCTTGTTCCTTCTGCCTTGGAGCCTTCTGCCTCCTGCCTTGCTGTTGTGCATTAAAAATGCACAACAGCTTACCCTAATTCCCCCACCCCTACTCCATTAAATCATCAATAATGTGTCCTTTAGACTTAGCTAATACTGTACCAGCCACATCAGAGTTTGTCCAGAAATTGGGTAAACAACGCCGATACCCAGTCTCTGATTTTGCTGGACAATGTTACGCTCTAGTCATTCCGCAGGATTACTACTTCTGGGATGTCCTTGCCACTACCTATCTTGCCCATCCAGAATTTTATGAGCTGCGGGAATGGGAAACAGTAATTATCACTACTGGTGAAAGCCAGGGCAGAACAAAGGTGGAGAAAGGCGGTAAAAAGATTCTCGCCATGGATAAAGTAGATCGAGAAAAATTCTACGCTTATCTCTTAAAGCAATGGAAGCGGTGAACTATCCACACTCTCTTATCAGGTTAATGAAACATTGCCCTGTGTTGGCTGTGAAACATTGCTGGAGATCATATCAGTTGAAGGACTCAAAAAATCTTGGTGGAAAATCATCTTGCCACCAAAGCTCCGGTTTTTCTCCATAGGGAAAAGCTCCGATTTTCGTCTGAATTGTATTAGGACTGGGAGTTAAACTAGCTTGGTCAATAACAAGGGGGTTTTGTAAGTAGAAATTGCCTAATTGAGGATTAATAAATTTATGAAGCCTCTGCAAGATAGCATTGAATTATTCCTCAAAGAAAATCTCACACATCTTTTTATCGAAATTAATTTGGGTTAAATACCCCACCGTCACTTGCGGTGCATAAAATTGGTTGGGGTCAAATCCCCATCCAATTTGTCCCCGCGTCCCCGTGTCACCGTGTCCCCGCGTCTTTAATCTCCCCATCTCTCCTGCTTATCTTTGACGCGCTGCAGCAATGCAGGTATTGATATCTGCATCAGTTTTAATCGCTTGGGCATTGATATGAGTAGGACTTGCCCGATAACCTAAATCATGTAAACTTTGAATTAAATGCGATCGCTTGGGTAGATCTATTTTACCTCGACGTCCAAGTTCAGAGAGAGTGTAGAAGTATGGGGGTAAATCTGCTTCAGCTACCATCACTCTCAATAACTCTAGCCGCTCTAACCAATGCCAATCCTCAGCTAGTGAGTACAAACGCTCTAAATACTTGTTATCATGCAGGTTACCCAGCCACATCGGTCCTGTAACAGTTAGAGGTAGAGAGTCATGAGGACAAATTGCCCTCCCCAGTTTACGCCAAGAGACAATTTGATATTCGCCGCAGTGATGACAGTAACCGAGAAACCCATAATTTTGAGTTTTCCAAGAGACACCCTTGACTAAACGCAGCATCACTCGATAAGTTTGACCAGCATATAAAGAAAAAACTGGCTCAATCCCTAGTCCCTTCGTTGCTGCCTGTTGTTGTGCGCTACCAATTAAAAGTCGTAGTCCTTGCTCATGGGCTGCAGGGTGTACACGGGCATAAGCAGCATAACACCTCAAACTATTTTCTGGTAGATGTCCCGTGACTGTGCGTCCATCAGTACTAGTGAGATAAATTAGCCCACCGATTTTCGTTGCCCAGATGCTGGTACTGAGGTATGGTACTGCATTACCAAAGCAATCGACATCTACTAGATCATAGTAGTCTTGGCGATTATAGCAGTCGAAAAATACTCGGTTGGCTTCTTGGTGAGTTATTTGAATTTGCCCAGTAGCGATCGCGTCGGCTAAATTTTGGTTTAGAATTGGCCTAAGCTCTGGGTTGCCCTCATTAGCCCAAACCCAATCAGCACCACTCTCAAGCCAGTAGCGCAGGGAGCGCACCCCACAACCACTCATGGCATCGAGTACTCTCACAGAGCCTTTATCAGACTTATAAATTGCAGCCGACAAAACGCCCAAATCTCTCGCCACTTGGCTGGCGGGGCGGTAGAAGGCATTGCCAACTATAAATCTGGCTTTGCCTTCAGTGTGCCAATTTAAATTTGGGTCTTTGTCGGTATAAATCAGTGTTTTAGTGGAAAGTCGGCTGTGCTGTATTTTATCAAAATAAAGTATCTAGGAGGATTAACAAAAAATCGCTTGGTGATAATTGAAGCACAGTTGAAAAGGTTCACCAATTAGTTTGATTTCTAGCTATTATCGACTAGAGCTTCAATTTCTTCTAGTGCTTGAACACTCCCAACCTGCCAAGCACGTTCAATCGCATTAGGTATAATTTCAACTATAGAAATCCCCGGAAATGTAGGACTCACATCTGACTTAACGTACAAATTATTTCTGAGTAGGTAGATAGTCAGTCTACCACTGTCATAAACCCATACTTCAGGCACTCCAATCTCTTCATAAGCTTCCAGAGTTGTCTTAGAAGTGACATCTGTTTCAATCGCTAAATCCGGTGGTGGATCATCGGCTTGTAGACGGCGACGATTAATCATACGCTGATAATTCTGGATATAGAAACTTGCATCTGGTTCCACTCCAGCCGTACCTTCCCGTTTGAAAGTGGTTGAACCAAAAGGTTCATACCTTCTACCCGTCGCTCTCAGTAAGGTTTTGATAATATCTGAAATCAGTTCTTTTGGTTTTTCATGCTCGGGTAGAGGAACCATAACTTCTAAAGTCCCCTGGCTGTAAACTAATCTGGCACTGCGATTTTCTCCCAATTCCTGCAAAATAAATTCAAATTCAAGCCAGCTTACATTGGGAATCGTAACTGTGCTACCAGGAGCTAGTCTTATTTGACTAACAGGTTTGACAAAGGGAATCGTAGCAGTCATAGCCTCGATTACACTAAAAAATAACTTCGAGGGAGAGCGCGGTGGTTTTAACCAATGGTAGTGGAGCGATATTCTCCGATTTATCCCAGCGGTAAATCACAGGAGTTCTGCTGTATAATTATCGCATCGATTCAAGTAGCCTCAGTAAAATCCTCTCCCCATCCCCCCCTCTCCCCGAGCCATCCCCCCAATTGATAAAACCCCCAGCATTAAGCTGAAGGTTTTTTGTTAGACGATAAGAGGTTAGAAATAATTAGTTAGCTTTAACTTGTTAAATACATTCTGGCTTCTGAGAAGTCGTTTTAGGTTTAGCTACGATAAAGCTTATGTAAGGAGTTAATGAAGTTACCAGCGCCTGCATGCAATCAAGCAACGCCGTCATAGCTCCTGACTCCTGACTCCTAACTCCTGACTCCTCTCCTCAACCAAAAAGATGCAATGGAAGCAAGAGTACAGTTATTGTTACAAAAATACAACTCACAATATTTTTGATAAATGACAGGCTAAGATAAGAATTATCAATCTCAATCCAACTTGTCTCCCCATCTCCCCCTCTCCGCGTCTCCCCCTCTCCCCCTCTCCCCATCTCCCACTCCCCCCCTCTCTTCTATATACGCCCTGTGTTACCAATTCCTATTGACAAACTAATTAACGCGATCGCTAGTATCGCTGTTCCAATTGCCAAAAACAAGGTTCAGCGAAATCAAACTGTAATCAAGTTATTACAACAATTTAACCTTGAACCTGACCATCCACCAAGTGACTTTAGTGGTGTTTATGCCTATGCCTTGGTAGAGTACGGCATTGGTAAACCTAAGCCCTTCCTGCAACTGTTCCAGCAAGAAACAATTAAAAAAGCCTTCCGCAAAGCATTTGACCACAACAATCCCTCAATTTTACTCTCCGAGGTTGATGATTTTGTCGAGGCTTATGCTTTGGGGGATGAAGTTAAAAGTTTGGGAATTGACGTCAAGCGAGAAATTGCCGCGTTTTACATTGTGTTTGCTGAAGTTGCTAGACGCACCCGCAATCCGGCAGAGACACTGATGAGTCAGCAAATCGCTTCTCTACATAAAAGGATTGTCGCTATTCAAGAAAATCTTGAGAGGTTGCCCACACTGTCAGGAATTCGCACAGAAATGGCAAGGTTGGCGGCGCAGGGGGAGATGGGGGGATGGGGAGACGCGGAGACGCGGAGACGCGGAGATGGGGGGATGGGGAGACGCGGAGATGGGGAGAGGGGGAGACGCGGAGAGGGGGAGAGGGAGTTATCTGTTAATAGGCAATTTGGTATTAATTCTACTACCCAAGAACAACCCTGTCGTGCAATTGCCCTGGCTCAGCAAATGCGGGGCTGGTTTGAAACTTTGGGCTATCGTTTTGAGAAATATGAAGTTTGGACGGAAAACTTTTTTGAGTGGATTATTAATATTCCTGTAAGACGTAATCGCTATGACCGAATTTTAGTAAGGGGAATTGAAGGGGAGGCTGGTTTTGGGGATGTGATGGCTTTGCGCCAGTCGGTGGCAAGGCAACGCACTGATGAAGGATGGCTGGTAACTGCCCGTCGTATTGCTAAGGCGGCACGTAATGAAGTTGAGAAGGAGAAGAAAAATCCTTCCCTCGGTTGCTATACCTTGGATGAACTTATTGTTCAAGATGCTGATTTTGGCGGTTATCTCGATTGGCTAGAGGCAGAGGTTAAACGTCGAAAAATTGACCAAAGGTATGTGCCTCTTGCCTGTACGAAAGAAGAAATAGATCCAGTTACTAAGCAGCAAATCGCAGTTAGTCATTACGACGAAGAAGAAGGCTGGATTGAGGGTTATATTGACCGTTGGTTGGATGACCCTGCTAAAGAGCATATCTCGATTTTAGGAGAATTTGGTACAGGTAAAACTTGGTTTGCTCTGCATTATGCTTGGATGGCACTGCAACGTTATCGGCATGCTCAAAAGCGTGGTGTTGAGCTTCCTCGTTTGCCGTTGGTGATTCCTTTGCGAGATTATGCCAAAGCGGTGAGTGTGGAATCCCTGTTTTCTGAGTTCTTCTTTCGCCAATACAAAATTCCTTTGCCTCACTACGATGCCTTTGTACAACTCAACCGCATGGGTAAGTTGCTGTTGATTTTCGATGGCTTTGATGAAATGGCGGCAAGGGTTAACCGCCAAGAGATGATTAATAATTTTTGGGAATTGGCGAAGGTGGTGGTTCCTGGTGCCAAGGTGATTCTTACCTGTCGCACAGAGCATTTTCCGGAAGCGAAGGAAGGAAGAGCTTTATTAAATGCGGAGTTACAGGCATCTACTGCTAATTTGACAGGAGAAACACCCCAGTTTGAAGTGTTGGAACTGGAGAAATTTAACGACGAGCAAATTAGGCAGGTTTTATTATTCCAAGCTGAAGATACCACAGTTGAGGAAGTGATGGTAAATCCCCAACTGTTGGACTTAGCACGTCGTCCAGTAATGACTGATTTAATTGTAGAGGCTTTACCGGATATTGAGGCTGGTAAACCTGTGGATATGTCGCGGGTTTATTTATATGCAGTGCGGCGGAAAATGGAAAGGGATATTAAAGCGGAACGTACCTTTACTTCTCTAGCTGATAAGTTGTACTTTTTGTGCGAGTTATCTTGGGAAATGCTCTCCACTGAACAGATGAGTTTAAATTATCGGCTATTCCCAGATAGAATTAGGCGGTTATTTGGTTCGGTGGTGCAGGAAGAGAAGGATTTAGACCATTGGCATTATGACATGATGGGGCAAACGATGCTTATTCGTAATGCCGATGGTGATTATACTCCGGCACATCGTTCTTTATTAGAGTTTTTTGTAGCCTATAAATTTGCAGCTGAGTTGGGGGCGTTGGCTGATGATTTTACGGAGTTGGCGCAAGCGCAGTCGGATATAGATAATGATGCAGCACCTGTTGAATATACTTGGTCTAATTACTTTTCCCGTCAGTTAGAGCAAACTGAGCGTAGTGCTAGTTTAACCAAAGGTGGAGTTTTGCCCATTGCTCCCTTAAAAGCATTTACTAGTGAACCTTTGGAGAAACTACAACCTGTTTTTGGTCAAGCATCTTTAACTAAGGCAGTTATAGATTTGCTACGGCCAATGCTCAATAGCCACTTTCCTCTATTAAAGATACTGGATGCAACCCGTGGCAAAACTGCATCTGAAGTAGGTTATGTGGGAGGTAATATTGTTAGGCTCCTATTGAAAATTAATCCAACTTTACTGGAAGGTAAAAATTTATCCAAGTCAGTAATTTGGAATGCAGATTTTTCTAATGCCAGTCTTCGGCACAGCAGTTTTGCTGAAGCAGATTTGACAGATTGTATTTTCACGCAAATCTTAGGTACTATTTATTCGGTTACCTTTAGCCCAGATGGTGAGCTGTTTGCTACTTGTGATGCTAATCGTGAAATTAGCCTGTGGCAAGTCAGAGATGGACAAAAAATCTTAAGTTGTCAAGGGCATACTGACTGGGTACGCTCAGTTGATTTCAGTTCAGATGGTAAATTTATCGCTAGCGCTGGTTATGACCAAACGGTTAGAATATGGGATACTCGCACTGGAGAATGTTTGAAAAAATGGTTAGCTCATACTAATCGAATAAATTCTGTAGTAATTAGTCATGACTGTAAAACTATCATCAGCAGTAGTGGTGACAAAAACATTAAAATCTGGGATATAAAAACTGGAAAATGTTTACGAACTTTACAAGGTCATACAGATGAAGTAAATTCAATAGCTCTAAGTTCTAATGGCATAACTTTGGTAAGTGGTAGTAGTGACCAAACTTTAAAGTTATGGAATATCCACACAGGAGCATGTTTAAAGACTTTACATGGGCATACTCATAGAGTTTTTTCAGTAGTAATTAGTTCCAAAAATCAAATCTTAGCCAGTGGTAGTTTTGATCACACCATAAAATTTTGGAATATAGAGACGGGGGAATGCTTCAAAACTTTGCATGGACATTCTGATCAAATACGCTCAATAGTAATTAGTCACGACGGTAAAACCCTAGTTAGCGGTAGTAATGATAAGACAGTTAAGCTGTGGGATGTCGAGACAGGGGAATGCATTAAAACCTTTTTGGGACATACTCAGTGGGTACGTTCAGTAGCAATTAGTCCTAATGATAAAACTATAATAAGCGGTGGCGACGATCACAGCCTTAAATTATGGGATACTAAAACAGGAGATTGCTTCAATACTTTACAAGGTTTTATTAGAGCTACACTTTCCGTCAACATCAGTCCCAGGGGGAATTTTTTAGCTAGTGGTAATGAAGCTAGTACAGTGGATGTATGGGATATAGAAACAGGAGAGTGCTTCAATACATTGTCTGGGCATGGCGCTATAATAAGTTCAGTAACAATTAGTCCTGACGGAAAAAAACTGGCTAGCGCTAGCTACGACCAGACAGTAAAACTATGGGATATTAAAACAGGAAGATGTCTCAAAATATTGCATGGTCATACTGCTTACGTTAATTCAGTTGTCTTTAATACAACAGGTAACAATATAATCACTGGTAGTGCTGATAAAACAATAAAGATCTGGGATATCGCTACAGGAGAATGTTTACAGACTTTAAATGGTCACACCGATTGGATCTGGTCAGTCACAGTAAGTAACAATGATCAAAATATAGCCAGTGCCAGTGCAGACCAAACTGTGAAGCTATGGGATATCGAAACAGGAAAATGCCTCCAGACTTTCTGTGGTCATACACATTATATTAGGTCTGTAGCAATTAGTCCTGACGATAAAATTTTAGCAAGCAGCGGCGAAGATCACACTATAAGACTGTGGGATATCCAAACTGGAGAATGTTTGAAAATCTTACAAGAACATACTCGTCCAGTATATGAGGAAGTGGTTTTCAGTCCAAATGGTTCGACTTTAATCAGTTGTGGTGCTGACAATACAGTGAAATTATGGGATATTCAAACGGGAGAGTGTATCAAAACATTGCGTGGTCACAACCGATGGGTAACATCAGTAGCAATAAGTTCTGATAATACCTTAATAGCTAGCGGTAGCTGGGATGAGACAATAAAGATTTGGGATTTCAAGACAGGTGAGTGCCTGAAAACCCTGAGGTATGAAAGACCTTATGAAGGCATGAATATCACAGGTGTTAAAGGTTTAATTGCAACAGAAAAGGCTACGCTCAAAGCTTTAGGCGCTGTGGAGGAATGAGTTTGTAGGTTTGGTTGAGGCAACGAAACCCAACATCTATATTGGTTAGATTTTAGTTTCACTTCGCTCTACCCAAGCTACTTTTATTTAGGTTAATTGACTACATCGATTTGAGTCTATTTTAACAAAGCTCTTACGCTAATCCCTTCACCTGCCTGAGGTTCAAGCCCCATGCTAATAGCCTAAGTCTTCTAAAAGAGGACTAGGAAGAGTATTTGTAGGTTTGGTTGAGGCAACGAAACCCAATATCTATATTGGTTAGATTTTAGTTTCACACCCTTCTACCCAAGCTACTTTTATTTAGGTTAATTGACTACATCGATTTGAGTCTATTTTAACAGAGCTCTTACGCTAATCCCTTCACCCGCCTGAGGTTCAAACCCAATGCTAATAGCCTAAGTCTTCTAAAAGAGGATTAGGAAGAGTATTTGTAGGTTTGGTTGAGGCAACGAAACCCAATATCTATATTGGTTAGAGTTGGGTTTCACTTCGCTCTACCCAACCTACTTTTACTTAGGTTAATTGACTACATCGATTTGAGTATATTTTAACAGAGCTCTTACGCTAATCCCTTCACCCCCGTGGGGTTCAAACCCCATGCTAATAGCTTAAGTCCTCTAAAAGAGGACTAGGAAAAGCTTTGAGTTCAGTTTAAATCCCTATCTAAATACTCCCTAATTCCCACTCCCTGTTTCAAAATTGTTAATTTTCTTCTCAAAAAGCTTGTGCTAACAAGTTGAATGTAGTAAATTAATATTGTTGCCATCGCAACCCAGAAAAAAAGCCAGCCTGAAGAAGTTACACGCTCGCAGACTGGCTCTGGCTCCCATACACTCAAGGAGACAACACTCATTATGGCGTATCGAGATAAACTCAAGCCCTGGGCTATAGCACGTCTATTACCCAACAATTTGCAATGGTCAATAATTGGTCGTTACCGCACCAAATCAGACGCTGAGGGACACCTCAACTGGTTGCGTAGCAATGTTCCAGGTATCACCTTTGAACTTATCTGGGATTTACCTACCGAAGACTAAGTAATAAGTAATAGGTAATAAGTAATAAGTAATAAGTGACAACAAAAACATTTATTGCTTATTACTTGTTCATTAAGGATAGACACGAAAACTCATCTTATCTATTCTCCGCGTCCCCGCGTCCCCGCGTCTCCCCGTCTCCCCGTCTCCCCGTCTCCCCGTCTCCCCGTCTCCCCGTCCCCGCGTCCCCGCGTCCCCGCGTCTCCCCGTCTCCCCGTCTCCCCGTCTCCCCGTCTCCCCGTCTCCCCGTCCCCGCGTCCCCGCGTCCCCGCGTCCCCGCGTCCCCGCGTCCCCGCGTCCCCGCGTCCCCGCGTCTCCCCGTCTCCCCGTCTCCCCGTCTCCCCGTCTCCCCGTCCCCGCGTCCCCCCGTCTCCCCGTCCCCCCGTCCCCGCGTCAGACGGGCTTGTGAGTTAAGTTTTTTAGCCCAAGGAAAGTCAGTGTCTTTTGCTAGTCGAGTGACGTACTTATACAAGTCATAGCGACTCTTGGCATTACCATCTTCCCAAAAACGAAGGCAAGAATTACGGATAAACAAACCAGTACGAATGGCTTCGTTTAACCTTTCATACTGATGTTGATTACCTTTTAACTTGGTTTCGTAGACTAACATTTATCACCGATGCGTCATGATAAAATACTAGCATAAATGCTCCTCACTGGCAATTCATCCCGTCGCTAAAAGCGAGGGCATTCTTGCCGGATTAGGTAAAGTTTTATTGTTGAAGCCCATTGAAAATCAGCAGTGCAGCGAACCCGACAAGATTGCGATCGCACGGCAAGACTATCTGACAAATAACTCCAATGAACTATGAGCAATGAACAAAGATCCCAAACCCTCTTGTCAAATTCCACAACTTACGGTAATCTTTCTTCTCGTTAGCCTAAAATATTGAAGCGTTCCATAGGAGTCGAACAACACCCCTATGAAACATCACCCCAAACTGTAACGAGCAGTCCGGTGGCTATTCGGAATTTTACACTCCGCAAAAGCCGCCCCACCTTGCTGTGCTGTGGGGCGGCTTCAGTTTTTGGGCATTCTTAAGCCATTGGAGAAATCATGACTAGTTTATTTAATCGCCTCCAACCAGCCCAAAAATTACGCATCAGCCCAAAAGCGATCGCACAACTCCTCAAAATACCCAAAAATCTCATTGTGCGCGTCGAATGCTGGCAATACGTCATCTTTGTCCATCGCCGCGACAGAGGCGGACAATTCCTCAGCTATCGCCAATTGCAACAGTGGCTCAATGCCACCGCCTGTCAAATTCAAAACTGCACTACCTGGCAGCAACTACGGCAATTATGGCAAGCCATTGAAGCCGATTACAACAAGTACAACAAACAATACCAAGAGCAAAGCTACCAGTTTTTGAGTAAAATCTGGACAAAGTGCTGGCAGACGCTGTGGTCTGAACCAGAATCAGCTGCCGGGTTTGGTTAGAGACAGGTCGACGCGGAGACGCGGTGACACGGAGATAGGGAGCTAGTTATGCCAGAAACAAGATATTATTGATAGCTAATTAAACTTTTAAAGTAATGCAGATCTGGGAGTGTAAAGTCAATGGTTCAAGAGGTTCCTCAACTGATGACCTTAGAGGGATTTCTGGACTGGTATCCAGATGGCTACGGTTGCTATGAATTGTGGAATGGGGTGGTTATTAAAATGCAACCAACAGGAACCCATGAGCAAGTTGCAGGGTTTCTAGCAGGTGAATTGTTTGTGGAAATCAAGCGATTAAAACTGCCGTGTATTATACCTCGACAGGCAATTATCAAGCCCATAGATACTAATAAGTCAGGCTACAACCCTGACGTCATTGTCTTAGATCAGCTGGCGTTAAATGAGGAACCTCTATGGAAAAAACGCTCTACTATTACACAGGGAAAATCAGTATCAGTTGTGATTGAGGTGGTTAGTACCAATTGGCGAGACGACTACGGACACAAGTTTATTGATTACGAGGCGTTGTCGATTTCAGAATACTGGATTGTAGATTATTTAGGATTGGGAGGAAGGCGTTACATTGGTACACCTAAACAACCTACATTTTCGGTGTATCAGTTGATAGATGGGGAATATCAAGTGCAGCAGTTTCGAGGCAGCGATCGCATTGTTTCTGCCACATTTCCAGAATTGAATCTGACTGCCGAGCAAGTATTTACCGTAGGACTCTAGGGATCACTCCTTCCAGTTTCCCCAACCCCTGTTCTTTTGGCATTGGCTAAATCGTCAAGACAACCACGTTATCCTAATTAGGGAAATTCTCCCCTAGTCATTAGATTGGTGCGTTACTCTTTCCAACAGGAAACCCTACAATATCAGCGCTCTCGCTATTATAGTCTCAAGAGCTCTACTAAAAAACTCAATAAAGGTAGTGACGACATATGAACCAAACAGATATTCAGTATGTATTGGACGAAAAAGGGAAAACCGTTGCTGTGATTGTTCCTATTGATTTATGGCGCGACATAGAATCTGAAAAGGAAACTGCTTATCTGTTGAGAAGTAAAACTATGAAACACCGTCTTTTAGAAGCCAAAAATCGTCAAGGTGGGATGGGATTAGTAGAAGTCTGTGAAAAACTTGGAATTTGACCCCGCCGCTTTTGAAGATTTAGCTTGGTGGGTTGAACATGACCGTAAACAAGCATTAAAAATTATTAAACTAATTCAAGAAGTTCAACGCTCTCCCTTTCAAGGAATTGGCAAACCTGAGAAATTAAAGCATGATTTATCCGGTTGTTGGTCTAGAAGGATTGACCGAGAACATCTTATCTTGGCTTTGCCAATAGATGTAGTTTTTCCAAGCCTCATCAGTCCAGACTAATTTTCGATTAGTCATCTAATAAGTTGTGTTCGACAACCTGGCCTTGTTTGTACTGGGTAATGGAGCGTTCTAAATGAGCAGCATTTGCCGGAGATTTCAATAAATAAACGGTTTCAAGCAAGCTATTAAAATACTCAAGCGACATCACTACGGCGTCGTCGGCATCTCGCCTAGTAATAACAGTGTAGTCAGCATCATTCACAACCTGATCTAATATCGCTTTTAGCTTGTTTCTGGCTTCGCTAAAGGTAACTACTCTCATTTCTTGAATCTGTCTGCTTACTTGTACAAGTATAGCCCATTGATTTATGGCGCGACATAGAATTAGAAAGGGATTCTAAACAGAGTTCACTGTAACTGGCTTTAGCTCGTTAGTTTTTCCATCAGGGGGAGGTTAAGAAAATAGGTGGCAATGTGCTCGGCGCATGCTAAGCAAACTAACCACCTATTTTCAAGGGAACTATCTATCCCCATTGGTTAAAACCAACGCGCCCTCCCTCGATGTTATTTTTGGTTTTTAGATGAAGATGGTGGAGAGATTATCGGTAAACGTGCTAACCTGAGTTCCATCTACAGAGGCGAGAAGATCGCCATCGGCAGCCAAAATATTTACACTGCTATTAGACTGCTCAAAACTCAACTCATTGGCATTAACTCCTGTGAAGCTAGTTGCTCCTAATTGGAAGTTAAATACAGTATCAAAACCTTCGCCTATTTCGAGGAAAATCCTGTTATTACCACTACCAAGTTCGATGGTGTCTAAGCCAGAACCGCTATTAATGAAATTGTCCCCTTCTCCGGAGTTAATGAGGTCATCACCTTCGTAACCATAGAAAGTATTATTCTCCTGATCACCAGTGAGGTGGTCATCATAAATAGTGGCATTGACTCTTTCAATGCTCAGGAAAGTTTGTGTAATTTGTTGACCTTCCTCGTTGAGATAACTACCACTCTCTTGAGCTAGGTTTAGTTCAATGCCAGAGTTAAGACCATAGAGGCTAACTGAGTCATAACCTTCTCCACCATCGAAGTAGTTAGTACCTTGATAATCGACGAAAGTATCATTGCCAGCGCCACCGAAATAAGTGTCATCACCTTCGTAACCGTAGAAAGTATTATTCTCCTGATTACCAGTGAGATGGTCATTATGAATAG
>JAAHGS010000014.1:0-14676 GCA_010692645.1 Symploca sp. SIO2E9 | reverse complement strand
AAGTAGTTAGTACCTTGATAATCGACGAAAGTATCATTGCCAGCGCCACCGAAATAAGTGTCATCACCTTCGTAACCGTAGAAAGTATTATTCTCCTGATTACCAGTGAGATGGTCATTATGAATAGTGGCATTGACTCTTTCAATGCTCCGGAAAGTTTGTGTAATTTGTTGACCTTCCTCGTTGAGATAAGTACCACTCTCTTGAGCTAGGTTTAGTTGAATGCCAGAGTTAAGACCATAAAGACTAACTGAGTCATAACCTTCTCCACCATCAAAGTAGTTAGTACCTTGATAATCGACGAAAGTATCATTGCCAGCGCCACCGAAATAAGTGTCATCACCTTCGTAACCGTAGAAAGTATTATTCTCCTGATTACCAGTGAGATGGTCATTATGAATAGTGGCATTGACTCTTTCAATGCTCCGGAAAGTTTGTGTAATTTGTTGACCTTCCTCGTTGAGATAAGTACCACTCTCTTGAGCTAGGTTTAGTTGAATGCCAGAGTTAAGACCATAGAGGATAACTGTGTCATAATCTTCTCCACCATCAAAGTAGTTAGTACCTTGATAATCGACGAAAGTATCATTGCCAGTGCCACCGAAATAAGTGTCATCACCTTCGTAACCATAGAAAGTATTATCCTCCTGATTACCAGTGAGATGGTCATTATGAATAGTGGCATTGACTCTTTCAATGCTCCGGAAAGTTTGTGTAATTTGTTGACCTTCCTCGTTGAGATAACTACCACTCTCTTGAGCTAGGTTTAGTTGAATGCCAGAGTTAAGACCATAAAGACTAACTGAGTCATAACCTTCTCCACCATCGAAGTAGTTAGTACCTTGAATGTCGACAAAAGTATCATTGCCAGCGCCACCGAAATAAGTGTCATCACCTTCGTAACCGTAGAAAGTATTATTCTCCTGATTACCAGTGAGATGGTCATCATGAATAGTGGCATTGACTCTTTCAATGCTCAGGAAAGTTTGTGTAATTTGTTGACCTTCCTCGTTGAGATAAGTACCACTCTCTTGAGCTAGGTTTAGTTGAATGCCAGAGTTAAGACCATAAAGACTAACTGAGTCATAACCTTCTCCACCATCGAAGTAGTTGCTACCGGAACTATCACGGAAGAAATCATCACCAGCACCTCCTTGGAGAATATCATTTCCGCTATTGCCCTCAATGTGGTCATTACCTTCATTACCCTGAATTACATCATCACCTTCTCCACCAAAGAGTGTGTCGTTACCTTGATTTCCCTGGATAATATCATCGCCTTCGAGTCCTCGGATAACATCATCTCCATCTAAACCTTGAATGATGTCATCTTCAACAAGACCTTCTAAAGTGTCTTGGTTGAGAGTACCTGTGATAATTGCCATTGTTGTTTGTCCTTATTAACTCAAATGCTTATGGGCTAAGATTGAAATGCATTTCAAACTGTGCAGAATGAGGTCTAGAACCTTATGCAACAAAAATTTCAGCCTTTGGCAAAATCTTTGCTCTTTCCGTAGACCATGATTCAAGCTCCAAAGTAGAGGTTCTTTACCAGGTGAACGAAATTTGGCGTGGGATTTGAATTCTCCACATCTCCGCGTCTCCGCGTCTCCGTGTCTCCGCGTCTGTTATTGATGCGCCTCATCTGCATTTCCAGTATGCAAAACATTCAAAGCTTGGAAGATTCACCTAAAGGGCCAGTCAGGGCCACTTACCAAACTCCAATCTTCATCAACGTTTCCAGAAAAGGATTGACACTTCCCGTAAGCCTCTAACCCTCTGAAAATTTAGAGCTTGGATTTTGAGTTAAAAAAGGATAGAAAATGATAATCACACAGGGAGAAGGTTATGATTTAGATCACATCAACCTGTAGATAGATGTGGTTAACATATAGCGATGATTAAGCCATCCAAAACCTCTCTTAGGGTGCAGGTATTTATTTACTAAAAAAGAAAAATATAAGCTTCCCCATAACATTTCTCATGTCCCTCAAAACCTCTGACCAAGGCCTTGAAGTTATTGACGCCTTGAGAAGAAAAAAAGGTTGGTGTAAGAGCGCTATTAAATGGGCTGGTGATGCAAACGTTGCACAAAGTACCCTCAAGCGCTTTTGGCGAAAGGAACCTATCTTGGAAGAAAACTTTAAAGCAATTTGCCAAGCAGTCGGTGTTCAAAACTGGCAAGACATTATTGATTATCAAAAGAGTCCTAGCCTACCTGAAGAAATATCGGAGGTTTCGCATTATATAAACCGTCCTCCTGTGGAAACCTCCTGTTTCCAAGAAATTCTTCAACCTGGTGCCCTTATTCGCATTAAGGCTCCTAGAAAAATGGGCAAAACTCTGCTCATGCAGAAAATCTTTGCTCATGCTGAAGACCATAACTATCAAACTGTTACTCTTAATCTGTTATGGGTTGAAGCATCGGTTTTAACTGATTTAAATAAATTCCTTCGGTGTTTGTGCTATAGAATTAGCCGCCGTCTAAAGCTAGAAAATCAGGTATCAGAGATTTGGAACCCAGATGCTAGCAGCAACGACAACTGCACTGCCTTCCTTGAGGAATGTATTCTATCCCAGCTAGATACTCCACTAGTACTGGGTTTAGACAATGTAGATTGGATATTTCACCATCCGGCAGTCGCTTCTGACTTCTTTCGGTTGCTGCGCTCTTGGCATGACGAGGCTAAATCCTATGATCTTTTGAAGAATCTACGGTTGATTGTAGTTCACTCTACCGAAGTTTATATTCCACTTAATATTAATCATTCTCCCTTTAATGTAGGGTTATCCATTGGGTTGCCAGAATTTACTCCACAGCAAGTCTTAAGTTTTGCTCAAAGGTATGGTCTAGATTGGCAATCCCCTCAAGTTGAACAACTAATGGCGCTAATTGGTGGTCATCCCTACCTTATTCAGCAAGCTTTAGAGGCAATCAAGCGACATCCCCATCTGGGCTTGAAGCAATTGCTCGATTCTGCATCAACTGCTTCCAGCATATACCGCAATCATCTGAGAGCCTTGTGGGAGTACTTGCAGCAAGATTCAGAACTGATAGCAGCTATGGAAAAAGTTGTCACAGCAGACCAGGCTATTGAGCTTAGTGCTGATCAGGCATTCAAATTACACAGCATGGGACTTGTTCAGTGGCAAGGTGATGAAGTCGAGTCTAGCTGCCGACTCTATCATTTATATTTCCGCAATCAGCTACGTGGCATTCAGACTCTGTCATCTTAATTAGAGCTAAATCAAATCAAACGTAAAAGTTACCGGAAAGCTACGTGATACGGAAACGGTCATGCGTAGTTTGGAGGGGGGTGGTTGGAAAAGTGCCAATACTGGTAACTCGCTGGCTACCTACCCTACCTCACGTCCGGTTTTGAAGACTCCTCGGATGGGCGACTGTCCGGCTTAGTTCAACAGATTTAGGCCGATTTGGATAGGGTGATCGCTCTTTTGTAAGGAACAGTATAAGGAACAGTATGCAGTAGGGAGTTTGGAAGTTAGCTTGTCCGGCAAGAAGCCCCACGTCTGTACCCGGAGGGTCAGCGTGGGATGAATTGCCTGTGTGAGTGGCGCAGCCACATCAATCGTCCTCTGTTCTGGTATACTTATCTCAAGTAGCAAAGCCTAAAATGCTGGCTACACCTAGTACCTAGACAACTGAAGATATGGGGTTTTACAGGGAAATTGCCTCCTGTAAGTAAAATCTTCAAGGAACATAGGCGAGTAGTACTAATGCTATTCAAGTGGGGCTGGGCATGTTCCCCACTATAAAACGCCGTAGTGGGAAAGAGGGAGTACCACGAAGGAAGTTCTGGAATCTTTGCGGAGCCAGAAGCCCACACCGTAATCTATGATTCGGTGTGGGAGATGTCACGATAGTGAAACCTCAGCTTTTCAATTACAATTATTGAATACCAGAACTCGGAGGAGCTAATTGGTAACTTTCCTGGGCTTCAACGTTTTTAACTCCCTCAATTTGATAAAGACTATTAAGCTTATCAGTAGAAATCGAACCACTAATAACGCCAATAGTTGATAAAGTATGCTCCACATTCATTCCAGATGATTGTAATTGTTGGGAGACTTGCTGGATTTGATGTAAATGAGCATCGTCAACAGAAACGGATATTTTAACTTGAGGCATCTCAGCACCTTGAATTAGAAGTTGATTGGGGGTAGATACATCTTTTGATAAGTAGATAGGAATACCTAAACACAATATTGCTATGCTTGTGATACCTAGGAGTTTCCAGTAATTAGAATTCAACTTGTGTTAACTCTGATAGACTAGGGACTAATTTTTTTGCATTTTTAGATCTACCTACTTATCATCCTAACAAGATTCAACGAAACCCGGAAGGAGTCCCCCGTTAAATCAGTGATTATAACGGGGGACTCCTTCCGACCGATAACTATCGGTGTTCTTGAACGTAATGACTTTACCGCCTTGGATCTACTAACGACGTTAGACACATTGTATTTGCCTTTCGCTTGGACAATTACAGGCTCGTGTTTTTAACCTTAGGAGTTACGCACTGTACAAATCAGCAAAGCGTGTGAATAACGCAATTCGGTCATTTCACACGCTTTGACTAACTCCAATTTGCTCACTGCTTTTGCTGTCTCAGGCACTATAAATGGCTAAAATAACCAAATCTCGTATAGTACTAATGTACGATGCGTAAGTCCTAAACCTGTACGCATAAAGTCAGCGGTAACGAGATCCAAACTTTAACTGTGTTAAACAGGTGCTTGAACCAGCCCAATTCCCGCATCAGTTGATGGGAGGGCTAATCTTTGAGGATCGCGCATCAATAAAGCCCATAGTTCGAGTCCTCTTTTACCAGTCGCTTCAGCATATAATGCAGCAATTCCTGCTACATGAGGAGTTGCCATACTAGTACCATCAATTGTTTGATATCTTGATGGTCCTAAACCATCAGGGGGTGGAATTGTCATTGGATCTGTTGACCAAGTAGAATAAACATCTACACCTGGTCCTGCAATATCAATCCCCCCGCCATCAGGATTAATTGAACCATTGGAGAAAAGGGCTACTTGTAATTGATTATCTAAAGCAGCTACAGCCATAATTGAAGGGCAGTTAGCAGGGCGACCTACTGGAGCTGGTGGTACTTGTCTTCTTAAAGGTTTTATTGGTCTACCAAAGAAATCACGGACAAGACTATCATTACCCGCAGCAGCAATAATTAATGTTCCGCGAGCAAGTACGCGTTTTGCTACCTCTTCATAAATTGGAGAAAAAGGAGTTCCAGGAAAAGTAGGCCCAGTTAAAGACATGGAGATAATTTGACAGCCATTGGTAATTGCCCAATCAATACCAGCTAAAATACCTCCATCAGCACCAGAACCCTGGTTACTCAAAACCTTGCCGACAAATATTTCTGCATTGTAAGCAACACCGTAACGCATCGGAGAAGATGGGTCGGGTGGGTTTAAAGGTCCACAAGCAGTTCCAATACAGTGAGTACCGTGACCATTTAAATCTTGGACAGTTTCCCTTGAGATAAAAGACTGCTCTGTAATAGTTCGACCAGCAAAATCAGGGTGAGTCAAGTCAAGACCTGTATCAAGCACAGCAATTTTAATACCTGCACCACTATGACTACTATCGATAACTTTGGTGGCTTGCAATCCCCAAGTGGCAGCAGTACTATTGGAAAAAGCAGAAGTAGTGAGTTGTTGTCCTGGAGTGACTCCACCATTACTCAAACTGTCTACTAGACCATTACTCAAACTGTCTACTAGATTAGTTACACCCTCTTTGTAGCCTTGAAGATAGTTAGCAGTATCGCCATTAATTACATTGCCTCCAATCGCATACATAATCTGTTCTGGTTCGGCAGCTAATATAGGTTGCGAACCAGCTACAGCAGTATTAAGAGACTGTAATTGATTTGGATCTAGGGCGACTACGGCAACCCCTAGGTTGCTAATAGCGGAATCGTCAATACCATCTCTAACTCCCGTCGAGTCCGTTAATGCTGACATTCCCGAACGAACATCTTCTTCGGGGAGAAGAACCAAATAACGACCTGTTGTTTGTATCGGTCTTATCGATGAACCATTAGTCATGATAAACCTCGTATTAATCTTTTTTTATTAGGGCAAGACCTTTGACAACTGATTGCCTCTAAATTTTACTCATTAGATGCTTGTTTTTTGCAAACTGATAAATTTCTTTGATTTTCTGTATATTTCTTCGTATTAATCATGAGCTGACTCTGGCTTGGGTGGGGTGGTATGCCAGACAAGGATTTCGAGCCTTTTTTGATTAAACAAGTGCAAGGTTATAGCATCTAGAGGCTCAAAATCCTTGCACTTTTGTGGGAAATCTCTGAGCTGATCATGGATAATCAGGCTTAGAACTGTTCCCTGTTCCCTATCCTTGACCAGAGACTTATTCAGCAAGCCCTATGTATAACCAAGATTATACCTATCGCTATCGAGGTGGGAGCCTAGAAGCTAACGATCCTACTTATGTCTGGCGAGCCGCAGATGATGAACTCTACCAGGAATTACGATTGGGTGAATTTTGTTATGTGTTGACGGCAAGGCAGATGGGCAAGTCTAGCCTGCGAGTTCAAACCATGAATAGACTGCAACAAGAAGGTATTGCCTGTGCCAACATTGATTTAGCAGCCATCGGGAGTCAAGCAACACCTGAACAGTGGTATCAGGGCATTCTTTTTCGCTTGTTTCGCAGTTTTCAACTGTCAGAAAAAGTGAAGTGGCGGACTTGGTGGCGCGATCGCAGTTTTCTGCCAGTGGTACAGCGACTTGGTGAGGTTATTGAAGGAGTATTACTAGAATCCATCTCCCAGACTATAGTTATTTTTATTGATGAAATCGACAGTGTAATTAGTATTGATTTCCCTACTGACGATTTTTTTGCCTTCATTCGTGCTTGTTACAATCAACGAGCAGATGATTCTAGATACAAGCGCCTTAGCTTTTGCTTACTTGGTGTGGCAACGCCATCTGACTTAATTCAGGATAAGCGGCGGACACCATTTAATATCGGTCATGCTATTGAGTTAACTGGTCTAACCCTTGATAAAGCCAAGTCAAAATTATCTCAGGGATTAGTTGGTAGAGTTGACCATCCTGAACAGATTCTTGCTAACATCCTTGCCTGGACAGGAGGGCAACCATTTCTTACTCAAAAAGTCTGTCAACTTGTAGTTGAAAACACTAAAGATTCTAATCCAGATGTTGGGGCAATTATTCAGACCAATATTATTGAAAACTGGGAAGCTCAGGATGAACCTGAACATCTGAGAACGATTCGAGACCGCATTCTCTACGACAAAACTAAGGCAGTTATACTGCTGGGACGATATCAGGAAATTTTGGAAACAACATCGAGCTTGAAATCAGATAATAGTCCTGATGAGATTGAACTCCAGTTGTCTGGATTGATTAGTACCCAAAATCATCGATTAACTGTTGCCAACCCTATCTATCAAAAAGTATTTAATCAAGACTGGGTCAACAAACAGTTAACAACTCTCTGGATTTTTAAAGATGAAGGACTATCTCCTGAGCAAACGCTTGAGCCAGAAATTCCGCGAAATTATACCACTAAGATTATTCTTATAAACTTACTTTTGCTCATCATTAGTGCAATTTCACTATATCTACACTATGGTCCTTTTCTGGGCGAACCAAGAAAGCTGGAATTTTCTGATAATACTCGATTCATTTCTGGGATGATTGAGTTTAGTCGTCTTGTCTTGTTATTTATCATTTCATCCTACATGATCTACTTTGTCTGGCGTGCAAAGACTATAGAATTATGCAAATCTTCATCTCGAAAGGCAGTTTGCTTCCGATGGATTGCCATGGTTCTGTTTGTAGTGATGCTGATACTTTCGGCTTTTAAGGATTTTGTGACTGTGCCCAATTCATTGAGAGAAAAATATCCTATTGAAATATCGATTGATAACGATTTTATTGAATATATACTGCCTTCAATTGTCTACTTCCCCTATTCTTGTGTCATTTATCTTATAATTGCGGTTCCCTTTACTTTGGTAAGCGTCTATGCAGTAACTGATGATCTAAGAAATAACTGGAATCGAACTATCAAATTCAGACGTAATATTCAAGATCTGCTAAATAAGTATTCCGCGATTCCTAAAAGACTTAAGTCCAAATCCATCCGCAATCGATTTTCTAAATATACGCTCATTTTTTTCAACGTAGCGAGTCCGTACAGCACAATTTTTCTAGGGGCTCAGGTGCTTTGGCTATTCGAGTCAAGATTCGGCATGGATACACTGACAGATTCAGGTCGCAATCTTGGGCTCTTCACCTATAGTTTTTGTTTTATAGTCATGGCTATTTTTATTTTGTTATTTATTCAATATCAAAGAGCATTAACTATTGCAGTTAATGCTCTTATGTGTGCAGAAGATGAGCAGGTAATGGACTTCAGAAAACATAACCAAGTATCTCAACTCCTTGCTAGAATTATCGGCTCTAATATCAACCTTATCTTACTAGGAGTAATTTTTACTCTAACAGTAGTCAACAGCTTTATTAAACTTGTTGGCAGTCTCTAGCTGTTAGACAGTCTGAATATACTCTGCTCTTAATAGGGAAGTTGATCTCTGTGCAGATGTTGACTTTTCTGTCAATCTTCGGTGAGATTAGAAACATGTTTCACCCCTTTAACTAGTCGGACATAAATCTTGTCCTCTATATTAAGAAATATTACTTATACTTCAAACTCTTACTGTTTCCTGTTAAGAGTTCCCTCATCCTCACAGATAACTTAATGTGACTACTTAACTGCTATTGTGATCGAGGATGTTGCCACAGGTTGCAAAAATTTTCAAAGCCGCATAAACTGAATTAGATTTCGCCGCATTAGTAAAGTAGGGTGCAGAAAGTGAGCGGTGTTCATCCTCCTAAACCTAAGGGTTTAGCTGTCCAAGACCTCAAAATATCAGGGAATTTGCCACCGAATGCGATCGCAGGCATACTGTTGGCAGGCTTTTTCAATCCAAGAAGCTATTATAGCGTCTCAATTTGCAATTGACTTGCCTTGTTGAGAAAGGGCAGACTATACCGTAATCTTTTGTAACGGTAGTAGACTGGCATTACTAAAAAAGTTGTTATATGTAAAAGCTGTTATAGAAACGAAAGCTTATGAAAAAAAATCATTGTTAATGCTGCTCTCAATACAAACTTATGATGCTATAATTTTGCAGTTCAATTACTCAAAGCCTATGCTAAATTCCTCAGTCAAATTTTGTCTGAACGAGTACTAGTAAGACGACTTATAAGCAAAAATTGAGCTTCAGAGATCGAGTTTTGCTCTTGCATAACTTAGCAGGAGTTATTATCGAAATTCATATGGGTCAAATACCCCACCGTCTATAGGGTGCATAAAATTGGTTGGGGTCAAATTCCCATCCGATTTGTCGAGCTGTCTTCGCGTTTCCCTGTCCCCGCGTCTTTAATCCTATGGCGTGAATTCTCAAAGCAAGTGAATATAAATGCTTGCCGTTTATTGTCAGTTCTTACAGAATAACAATTTTTTCGAGAAATAAGGGTGCTTAAGACCGCATAAATTTTTATAATCTAATCGTCCTCTTGGCGAGTAAGTAGGTAAGCACAAATAAACGAAGGCATATCAACAAATGTTAAGAGGGTCAAATCCTCTTCCCTTCTGCCTTCTGTTGACCTGGAGTCCTCTGCCTTGCCTCAAGGACAAATATTAATGCCCACCTACTTATTGATCAAGCTGTAATTTTTTCAAAACCAGAGTGCGTTTCATGGTGCTACCTTGTGATCAAATTCCCAACACAGCATATAGGCTCTTATAAGCGGCTTCTCACTGTTATCTTGAGTGCTGTTGTCTTCTCCGAGACATCGCCAGTTATTGCCCAGACTCAAATCATTAATGGAGCCTCAGCCTCTGGTGATAATCTCACCGCAGAAGTTGATTCTAATGAAACTTCACTAATTGCCATACAAGCGACTTTAGAGCTAGTCAAAACAGCAGATCGAGCAGCAGCTGAACCAGGGGATACGGTTATTTACCGCCTGGTGCTCAGAAATACCAGCCAACTGCCAGCTAATAATCTTCGACTTGAAGATAGATTGCCCTTTGGTGTGCAGTTTGAGAACAACTCTGTGGAAGCTTCAATCACTGAAGGCACTACGACTACAGAAATAGCAAATCCCGAGGTTAGTAGATCGAATCGGAGAGTTAGTTTTACTTTTCCTACAGAAGTAGAATTGCGACCAGATCAAACCTTAAACTTAGTTTATGCCGCTGTAGTAACACCAGATGCGGTGCGGGGTAACGGCAGAAATGATGCCCAAGAAAGCCGAAGTAATATTGCCAGTTTTACTTTACAAATTCGACCGGGAATTTTATCCGACTGCGGCACTCTGATTGGGCGAGTGTTTGTCGATAAAAACTTTGACGGCGAACAACAACCAGGAGAGCCAGGAGTACCAAATGCAGTGATTTTCATGGATGATGGCAACCGCATTACCACTGATCCTAATGGTTTGTTTTCTGTAGCCAATGTCATTTCTGGTGAACGCACAGGCACCCTGGATTTGAGCAGCATGCCTGGGTATTCTCTGGCTCCAAACCTTTACTTTATCGAAGGTAACAGTCAGTCTCGCAGGGTGCGACTTGAGCCAGGAGGAATGGCTCGGATGAATTTTGCTGTGACACCTGTATATGGGGAAGAGCAACTATGAATAATCCTCAGGAAAAGACAACACCCCCACCTTTAAAAACTTCACAATCCCCCTGTGTTTTTACTGTTCTAGACAGGGATGGTAGAGACTTTACTTACCCTTTCAAGAGAACTAAAAATAAGGATAAATTAATCCTCGGTTTACTGACAACAGTATTAGGAATTGCCGGAATAACTAGGACTGCTAGTGCTCAAGATTCACCATTTATAGATGGTTTATCGTTGAGGGTTTATGACTCATCGTTCACAGCAATCAATAATGAGCAATCAACAATTAAACAATCGGTGTTAAGCTTTCCTTTCCAATTTGCCAGTGATGAGGACAAGAATCGCTTGGGGACGGGAAAATCTAGTCAATTTTTTGCTCAAGAACAACCAATACCAGAGCAAAAAACCCAACTAGAGTTAAGTCAATCCCCTGAGGAGGTACGCATTCTTACCCCTCAAACTGGTATCAGTAATAGTAGTTCTACTAATTTAGTAGTAGAGTACAACAGTGAGGCCCAAATCCAGGTCAGCGTTAACCAACAAGCCCTTGACCCTTCAACTACTACTACACAAGAAATAGACGAAGCTCGAAATCTAATTACTCAGGTTTGGTATAACATTCCCCTAGAAGTGGGCGAGAATACAATTACTGTCCAGGCAGGAAATGGGACACCAGTAAGTGTTGAACTCACAGTTGAACAGCTAAGCACTAAACAAATAGAAATTTACCCCTCTGCTAACCCTCGTATACCAGCTGATGGTCGTTCTACCATTACCCTAGAAGGAGATATTACTGATGAAAATGGGCAGCTAATTACTGAAGATGCTGTTGTTACCTTAACCACTAGTGCTGGTGAGTTTGTAGGAGCAGACTACGACGAAGAGCAAGCAGGATTTCAGGTACTAGCAAGTTCCGGAAAATTTAGTGCCCGGTTACAATCAGGTTTGGAAGCTAAAAAAGTACGTATACGTGCTGCCGTAGAGGAGATTGGGCAATTAGATGCTGAAGATGAAGAGGAATTTTTCCCCACTCCCTATGCAATAGATTCAGATACTTCTTCTTTAGAGGATTACACTCAAGTAGAATTTATTACTAATCTACGACCATCGATAGTTTCCGGGGTTGTTAATTTGCGACTTGGACAAGCTGGAACTGACTTTTGGGGCAGTAGGAGGGATTTTCTTGACCCTGAAGAACTAGATGATGGTACAGAACTTAATGTTGGGACTGCCATCTTTGCTACTGGCAAAATTGGAGAGTGGCTCTTTACTGGTGCTTATAATAGCGATCGCTCTCTCAATGAAACCTGTGATGGCACAGTAGCCTTGTTTCGAGGACCTCAAGAATGCGAAAAACAATACTCAGTTTATGGCGATAGTTCCACCGTCGATTACCTGACTCCTTCCACCGATAGTGTTTACTTACGTTTTGAGCGTACTTCCCCTACTCCTGGTGCCGAAGCAGATTATGCGATGTGGGGAGATTATAGAACTAGCGAATTTGCTAGGGCATCCCAGTTGTTTACCGCTACCTCTAGAGCTCTCCACGGTTTCAAAGGTAATTACAGTCTTGGGAATCTGCAACTTACTGCCCTCTACAGTAATGATATTGAGGGTTTCCAGCGAGATACTATTGCCCCTAACGGTACCAGTGGTTATTACTTCCTCTCCAGGCGGTTAATTGTTGACGGTAGTGAAACTGTCTATATTGAAACCGAAGATAGCAATCGCCCAGGAACCGTACTTGAGCGTAAGCGTTTGCGGCGTGGTGTCGATTACCAAATTGAGTATGACCGTGGTAGTCTCCTATTTACTGAGCCAGTTTTAGCTACAGAATTTAACTTCTTTGATACAGATAGAGATGATCTTGATATCCAGGCAGGGAGTGCCAATTACCTACCCACAGATGGCGCTTTACTGGTGCGGCGGATTGTCGTTACCTATCAGTTTGAAGACTCAGATGGCAACGATACTAATATTTTTGGGGGCAGAGTTCAATATAATTTCTCCCAGGAATTGGATTCCGAAAGCTGGATTGGAGCAACTTATTTGCAAGCAGACGAAGGCATACAGGATTTTGAACTCTACGGAGCTGATTTTTTAGTAAGGCTAGGGGAAAATAGCAAACTGATTGGAGAATACGCCGGCTCTAGTCTTGATTCTGTCTTCCGGGGAGATATTTCAGGTTCTGCCTATCGTTTAGAAATTGATAGCTCAATTACTCCTGGACTTAATGCTAGAGCTTATTATCGTTCAGTGGATGAAGACTTTTTCAATAATTCCACTGCCAGTTTTGCCCCTGGACAAACTAGATACGGGGCTTCAGCTATTGCCAGACTAGGAAATAGTACCAACTTGAGAATTGGCTACGACTTTGAAGAAAACTTCGGCATTGCCTCAGCAGTACGTAGTGATCCCTTTGATCTATTTAATCCTGGGCTAGAGGCAGAGCCAGGAAGCCGTCTTGATAATAGTCTCTCTACAATCCGGGCTGGTATTCAGCAAAAAATTGGTGATGCGGTGTTGGGAGTAGATTTTGTCAATCGCGACCGCGAAGACCGCATTGATGATACCTTTGAAGGCGACGCTAGTCAGCTAGTCTCAACTTTTGGTCTCCCTATAACTAAATCACTACTATTTAGAGCCCAAAATGAACTTAATCTCGGTGATGATGATGACCCCCTCTACCCCAACCGCACTACCTTAGGATTAGATTGGGGTGTTTATCGCGGGGTAAGGTTACAGCTATCTCACCAATTTTTTGATGGCGGACTCTTTGATGATGACTCTATTACCAGATTAGATACCATTGTCTCCCATAAGTTAGGCGGTAACACTGATATAACTGGTCGTTACTCAGTAATCGGCGCTTTTAATGGTATGACTGGTCAAGGTGCTGTCGGTTTAAATCATCGCTGGGCAATTTCCCCAGGATTGAGGGTTAATCTGGGCTATGAACACACCTTCAGTAATAGTTCAATTGTCACCGCCGCCGGAGAGCGCTTTGAGCAACCCTTTACCCCTGGGCAAACTGCTGCCTCCCTATCCCTTTTAGGCGGCGATGTCTATACAGTGGGAGTGGAATATAGCGATAACCCAGACTTCAAAGCCTCTGCTCGCTTTCAGCATCGCGAGGGTTCTGGTAACGACAACACCTTGATTACAGCCAGTGCAGCTGGTAAAGTTTCATCAGCTTTAACAGCCCTCGTCCGTTACGAACAAGCTAACTTTGCTAATCAGAGCATTGACGGACTTGAAGATACCATCAATCTGCGAGTAGGACTTGCCTATCGTAACCCAGCAAGCGATCGTTGGAATGCCCTACTGCGCTATGAGTATCGGCAAAACCCCTTCTCAATACCCGAAAGTTCTAGAGATAGCGACACTGATCAACATTTGTTCGCTGCAGAAGCGATTTTTGCCCCCAGTTGGCGCTGGGAATTATACGGCAAAGGAGCTTTACGCTATAGCGAAACCGAAGCTAGCAATGTTGACAATTCCTCAACAGTTTTCCTCTCCCAACTGCGTGCTAGTTACCGTCTAGGATACCGGATGGATTTAGCAGTTGAAGGGCGTTGGATTGGTCAATCTGATCCCAATTTCAACGAAACTGGTATTGCTGTAGAAGCTGGCTATTACCTAACACCAGATTTACGGTTAGCTCTTGGCTATAGCTTTGGCAGCGTCGATGACGACGACTTCAACGGCTATCGCGACGAAGGCGGCATCTACTTTGGAGTTTCCTTCAAAGTCAACGAATTATTTGAAGGTTTCGGGCGACAACAGATATCGCCTCCCCAGCAACAGGAATCGGAACTTAAACCTATTGCCGGAAGGGGAGACACGGAGAGGGGGAGAGGGGGAGAGGGGGAGACGCGGAGATGGGGGGAGGGGGAGAGGGGGAGACGCGGAGATGGGGAGAGGGGGAGAGGGA
>JAAHGS010000139.1 GCA_010692645.1 Symploca sp. SIO2E9 | reverse complement strand
TTAGAATCTAGAAGTAGCTTAAGAAATTGGACACATCTCCAAGTAAGGCAAAACCCACAAATCAAAGAATATCTATCACAGTATGGATTTAAGTATGCCAGTGATTGGGGATTGTTCAATAAGGTTGGACCCAAACAACTTGAGCAGCTATCAAAGCGCGATCGCTATCTAGTAGAATCCTTCCATGCAGTCTATCGTCGGGATAGACGTAGGCAGCCGCATAATGGAGCCAGAAAATTACCTGATCCCAGCTATGCACAACTTAGGGAAATGCTCCGCTTATTGCAGAAGAAAGGTGTCAATATAAACTCCATAAAAGAGTTAAATCATGAACTCAAAAAGGTAGGACAGCTTCTGCGAGACTATGAGATTTGGAGCAGTCGTGGTTCTCCTATAACAGAACCTTTGGAGAGCTTAAATCCTGATACTGGAGATTACTTCGAGTCACCTAAACTGATTGATAATAGGGAATTAGATAGCTTAGAGAGGCTAGAACAAAATGAATTATATGAATTCCTAAATCAGGGAGTGATAGAAGTTTTAGACGAAGCCATAGCCCAAGGCTTGCAACAACATATTGCCTCTGTAAAAAAACGTCCGAAGTACGCTCCTCTGGCAAAAAAAATTATTCCTGCTTTCCGATTACTTTACTCTCAGGGTATGTCTCTTAGCAAGATTGCTGAAGCTTTAGGCATGGGCAATCAGTCCAAAGCCAGTCGAGTATTGGAGCCGCAAAAACTGCTCAAAAAGGTTCGGTATCTGAGTCTAGATAAATTTTATCAGCTGCTTTCAAGCAATGGTGTTATTGAGCAGGAAAGACTTTCAAATAATCCAGATGCTTTTACCGAAATTAACCAGGCAATACAAGATTTCCTGGATGCCAAAGTCTTTGAAGAGGCAGAAGCTGAAATCAGTAGGTCTAAAAACCGTTCCCTGAACAGCTTATATGCCCAGCGGCTTCGTTGTCATCTAGAGAACCTGGAGAAAAGAGCATGATTAGGAAATTTATTAATCAAACTAACTTGAGAATGTTACAGCCGCAACTAATAGAACTTGAAAGTGAGGATTTTGACTTCGCTAAAAAGACTAGTAACCAATACCGAGATGAAGTTCATAAATGGCGAACCTATATAAATGCTCTAGCACTATGTGGTTTTGAGCATTGGCTGAATGAACAGATTGATAATTTAGTAATCAATCAGCACAACTATTCAATCTCTGAGTCCTATTCTCAAGACATTAATGCTGTTTGCAATTTAAAAGTTGGTGAATTTAAGCTATGCTTGCTTGCTAAGGAAAGCATGCTTGATGAAGTCGTGGCTATACCAAAAGCTGCCCTTGATGTGCCAGAGTTAGCTGCTCATTTCTACGTAGTGGTTGAGGTAGACGAAGAGCAGGAAGAAGCTATTATTCGCTGTTTTGTGCGCTATGATCAACTGGATGAGTATAGGCAAACTGAGGGTTTACAGGAATCTGGCTTTTCACTTTATCTGAAAGACGGTAATTACGAGTTGCCCCTATCTTTATTTGATCCTGAACTCAATCATTTGTTACAAAACTTACGTTTCCTGAAACCAAAAGCGATTCTTCTGCCAACTATCTCAGCTCCAGTTAAGTCTCACGCCTTAAAAGAGTTAGCAAGTTCTTTGCCTCAAAAAGCCATAAATACTGCCAGATGGTGGCAAGGTGAAATGGGTGAGTTGGCAGAGAGTCTTTCATGGCAACTGCTACCTGCTTCAACTTTTGCAGCTGTATCGATGCGTCGTTCTTCGCACCGCACAGTTGATGAACAACACAATAAGTACCAGGACATTGTTAGGGAATTAGCAAAGAAAGAAGGATTAAGAATTCCTTCTCAAGCTCGTGGCTCTTGCAAAGAACTTAATTTAGATGAAATTACTTTACAATTATCTGTTGTTACTTGGTCTCATTCAGAAGCAAGTGAAGAGCAAACTGGGGAATGGGTATTGCTGTTGATTCTGGAAGCTTTGTCTGAGAATAAATTGCCTCATGGTACCAAACTACGAGTTAGCTCAGGGGGAAGTTTAGTTTCTGAAGATGTTTCAAAAGGTAATCCCTATCTCCATACAGCTGTTCTAGGTTATCGTAATGAAGCTTTTGCTGTCACTATCGCTTTGAGTAATGGAAGCACAATTGCCTCAATGCCGTTTGTTTTTCAACCAAGTCAAGGATCATGACATCTAGAATTATTTTCCGACTTAATATTTGGCAAGCTGACAAACATTGTGTCTTTCAATTACGTTATGGAGAGGGACAGGAAGTTTCAGATACGCTGGAATATCCTGAAGAACTAACAACACAGTATGAGAAATGGAGAGAAATTTACCTTCAGTTATACCCCAATTTGCGAGCCAGAAAATTATCTGGAGGAGATTTAGATCCATCGGCATCAATTGATTTTGGTCATGAATTGGAGGAAGCTAGAGCTAAACTTCTCGATACCTTTCAACGCTGGTTAGCTCAGCTACCAGAAATTCGGGAAAAGATTCAAAACAAAATTCACACAATTGCTCAAAATATCTCCCAGTCAGAGGAAAAAGAAGGAACTCATCCAACAGTTGATATTTTTATCGCTTGTAATTCTATTGATTTAGAGCGTCTTCCTTGGGAAGCTTGGCAGTTAGTGCCAGAAGATATACCATCTGAAATCCTTCCCACTGAAATCCTTCGCTTTGCCAGGATTCCTATTGCCACTCGTCAAGAATATGTAGAGTCTCATCCCCATTTACGCAGTGGCAAACCTCGAATTTTAGTAATTTTGGGGGATAACACTGGTTTAGATTTGGATGAGGATAAGCAAACTGTCAAGGTACTCAAGCGCGTTGCCCAGCTCAAGTTTTTTGACTGGCAGCAGAAAGAGGGTGTGGAAAATCTTAAAGAAGCGTTGGCAAAAGAAATTGCTGATGAAAGAGGTTGGGATGCTCTATTTTTCATGGGGCATAGCGAGGAAACGGAAGTCACTGATGGAGAATTGGCAATTGCTCCTAATACTTATGTGTCGATTGCTCAGATTAAAGAATATCTGACTACTGCTAAAGAGTATGGACTTCGGTTTTGTTTATTTAACTCCTGTGATGGTTTGCAGATTGCTAACCGTTTGGCTGATTTAGGTTTGCAAGTGGTAGTGATGCGGGAGCCTATTCATGATGATGTTGCTCATGTCTTTCTGCGGCAGTTTTGTCAGGAGTTGGCTAGGCATGAAGATGTGCATAATGCGATGTTGACTGCTTGTTGGCATTTGCAGCATGTGGAGAAGTTGCTTTATCCTTCTGCTTATTTAATTCCTTCGTTTTTTAGTCCCTATGGTGTCGAGCCGTTTCGGTTTAAGCGTTGGGGGTGGAGGAAAATACTTCTGCCATGGATACCGACATCGAGAGAAACAATTGCTTTAGGAGTTTTACTGATATTAAGTACAATGGTTCCTGTTCAAGATAAGTTGTTTGATCTACGGACTTGGATTCAGGCTATATATCGTGATAAGACACAAAATTTACTACCACCTGAATCACAACCTGTATTACCTGAATCACAACCTGTATTACTAGTTGGAATCGATCCTGCATCTTTGAGAGAAGAAGGAATTGAGAGCCCTAAAATCAATCCTATGGATCGCACTTATATAGCAAAACTAGTCAAGCAGCTCTCTAAGCCAGAGGCTAGAGTTATTGGCATAAATTATCTCTTTGATATTCTTCAAAAAGAGGACGATCTGACTTTATTCCAATCTATCACTGAGGCGGTAAAGAATCATCACACCTGGTTTGTCTTTGCTAGTGAAAAGCAGGAACATGGACATAGGGCAAAAGTGACTCCCAGCATTGCTAGTAATAAATGGAGTTTGCAGGGTGATATTACACTTACAATAGAGCCTTCATGGGAGTTAATCCTACCTAGAAATGCTAATTGTGAAGATGACTGTCCTTTTGGTTATCAGTTGGCACAGGCACAGAGACTCAATAAAGTATCACGTTCACTAGATTCACCTCAACCACAATTAAATAGCTTGAATGATTTGCAGAATCAAGTAACAAAGTTCCTTAGAAACAAGCAGGACGACAAAATTATTCCTTTAACACAAGCAGATATCCCCTTGGGGCTACAGCCAATTATCGATTTTTCTATCCCTCCTGAACATGTATATAAATATATTTCTGCATGGAAGCTTTTTGATCAAGAATTAGCACTAGAAAAACTTGATCAGAAAATTATAATGATTGCGGCAGGAGGATATGACCAAGCAGATGATAATTATTCTTTACCTTTAGCTATTCGTTATTGGCACTCAATTAGAAATAGTAATGATATCAATTTTGAACGACGATCCTTCACTGGAAGTGAAGCTCATGCCTACATGATTCATCATATTTTATCTCAGCATGTAGTGGTGTTAGTTCCAACTTTTTGGATTTTTCCCATAGCAGCAATTTTGGGTAAGGTTATTAACCTAATGCGACAGAAACAAAACTGGCAACAACAGAAGATGCGAATCGGTTTGATTATATTTACGCTAGTTTACGGTGTAGTTTGTTTGCAAATTTATATTTCTGTTCACTTCTTAATACCTTGGCTTTTACCATCAGTAACTTTTGAAATTTTTGCTCTATCATTGTTCGGGAAAAAAGCACATGCCTAGACACAATTTTGTTAAGACAACACTACTACTTACTACCTTTATAAGTCTTAGTATTCCACTCTCATCAGTGCTAATTGATGAGTTAGAATTTAGTAGTAGTTATGCAGTCAGCGCAGAAACTGGCAAACAGAATCAGGAAAATTTTTGGGTTCGGTTATTTGTGAAAAAGACAAGCAGAGGAAGTTCACGGACGCCTTTTTGTTCGATTTGGCCCAACCCAGATGATCAAGATTTACGTGAAATCTGGAATGACCGCCCTCTATTTATTTGGAAAAATACTGGTGAATTCGAGATAGCACAAATTGAAGTTCGTGTTAAAAGTGATGACAGTAAAACAGCTAAAAAGCCTTATAAAGTGGAAGATTTTAATCAAGTGATAGGTCGTGAGCATAACTTAATTTATCATAAATACAATGACCCAGAACCACTGAATCATGGTCAGGAATACTTTTTATGGTTAAAGTATCAAAGAAAGTTTAAAGATACCAATGGAGAAGAGAGTATGGTGCCAGGAGAACATCTTGCTCCATTCAAAATTGTTCAAAATGGAAATTTTCGCAATCAAATTGAGGCAGAATTGAACGAATTAATCAGTCAAAATGTAAATCTAAATAATCAGGAGATTGCTGAAGAGCGAGCCAAATATTTTGTAGATTTGAAACTTTGGTCAGATTTCATTCAGGAAGCGTTTTCTGTGAAAAATCCATCAGCTGACTTGATTGAATTCAAAGAGGTAATTCTGAATCAGGATAGTTGCACAGTTAAGTAGGTGTACATAATTAGGGCTTGCTGAATAAGTCTACAGAGTTACATCTAGATGCTACATATAGCAACGGACCTGTCATTTAGGACATCCTATTTTGATTCAAAGGAACAGGGAACAAGAAAGTGTCCTAACAGCTGTGGCGACTGCTATAGCTTGGAAAATGTTAGTTTCACCGCAAAGAAAAATACATGAAGCACAAATCCACTCATCTGCTTAGGGTTCAAATCTTAGACTAGTAGCTAAAGTCTTCTAAAAGAGAACTAAACTCTGTGCAGGAAAAGTAGCTTACTTGGCAGCTAGTTCAATTTACCACAAGTTTCCAACTATTGTGAAACCAGACCAATAGTGAGGATGGGCTAGCTCCACATCTTTTAAAAGTTTCCGCTGTGCTTTTTGAAGTGATTCTGCCTTAGTAATTTTTTTATGTTCAGTGTTTTTTTCATCTTTAAATAACTCTTCATAAAAATTTTTCATGAGCTTTGGAGTAACCTTATCATTAGCTAACCATAGACTACCAAGAACGGACTTAACTCCTAATCGATTGGCCAATCCTGCGAAACCGAACTCAGTTTCTCCCTCTTCAGTTCCTGAAATAGTCTGACATGCACTCAATACTAACAATTCTACAGGAGGGTCATTCCACTTTAATTCTCGAAATTTTTTAAAAGTTACTATACTCCCTATACTTTTATGCCAAAATTCAATGTAGGAATCGTCAGGATTTACAGTATCAAATGTTGCATGCGTGGCCAGGTGAACTATGCCATGAGGTGTTTTTTTTAGCTTTGCTTTTAGGTTGCTAAAAGTGAAATTTTCATTAATTAAAACCTCACTAACACGATTTCCAGATGAAGTTTTAATACCTTCTATTTCTTCACGTACGGAAGGTAGAGATTTATCATTTCCCATAGCTAAAATTTTTATATCTCTAACATCTACTAGTCTAGTATCAGTCAGTATAAGACTAGGAATTAAACCAATAGTATATTCTTTTTCCACTACGAAATTGCCATCTTTTTCATCGTAAAGAGCCGCCAAAGGAATGTTTCTCAAGCCCTTAGGCATTTTAAAAACTAGGTTTTCAATATCTCTATATTCTAAATGTTTATCCAGTTTTTTAATCAACCAATTATAGAGTTTAGTAGCTGATTTTTTATATTCTTCACTGCCAACTTTGCTCCCATAACTCAATTCACTACGCAATTTTTTAGCCTGTGCTAACACATCTTTTCTTTTAGTATCAACTATTTCATGAATCGGCTTACCTTCTGTAGTGACTAGAACTAATTCCAATTGATAATCATCAATATCTTCTTTTTGGGAAACTGATGAACGCTCTGCTGAAATAATATATCTTGGATCTGAATTAACTTGTGACTCTCTTGGATCCTGATTAGACTCTCCTGTGTTTTGATTTGAGTCTGTGGTATCTTGATTAGAGTCTGTGGTATCTTCATCAATTCCTTTAGGCCAGAAAGATACATAAACTATGGCTGGATTGACACCAGTAGATTCCTCAATTCTCCTCAACTGGTTTTGTATTTCTCGAATGGGTAGTTCGTCTGGTATAGGTAAAGGCTCTGGAATAGTTGGTTCTGGGATCGGTATATCTACAGGCCCTGGAATTGTTGGCTCTGAAGTAATAATCTGAATCTCACTAGGAGGAGTACCCTGAGTAAAAGGTCCAGGAAAAGACTTCGGCGGCTCAATTGAATTATCAACACCAGTAGTAATCGCTCCAACAGTACCGTTTTCCGGAGCATCCCCAACATCAGGATTCACAACATCAAATGATACATTGCGATCGCCACCATCATGTTCAATCCTAACTGAACCCCCTCGATTGCCTCCAGCAGTAGAAATGCTAGCTATTGTCCCATTTTGATCATCAAAAGCACCCGTTGCGCGGAAAAATCTACCTGCTGTGATATCGACATCGCCACCATTGCCCACACCTTGAGCATTAATACGGGTAACTTGAACATCAGCATTAGAAGCCTGAATCTCAATATCACCACCACTAGCACCAGAAGTATTCAATTCCCCAGTAACGACACTACTATCAGTACTAGTAATACTAATGTCACTACCTGGATTGAAAATATTACCTGTCGCAACCTCTTGATTAGCTGAGATAGTAATAGTCGCATTATCAGCACCAAAGAGAGTGCTACCTGTAGTATCAATAGAACCATCACCCTCTGGCGATCGCAACTCTACAGGATCACTAAAAGTAATATCACCACTCAGAGTAATCCTACCACTACCGTCACTCTTGCCAATTGCGATCGCACTAAAGCCATCTTGCAGCTGATTCAACTGTGTACCCAGTTGGATAGATTGCGACGATGTGGAAGGCTCAATAGATAAATCCCCTGTACCGGAAACTGGACCACCAAAATCTATCTCATCTCCAATTAGAGTCAGATTACCAGTTTCACCTTTAATATCACCACTGATACTCGCACCATTATTAAAAATCACAGTATCAGCTTCAGTACCACCCGTGAGGTTTTGAACCAGACTGAAATTAATGCCATCGATATCCCCTGCATCGATACCAGTAAGATTCCAGATATTGTCAGTGTTTCTTCCCACCAGAGTGTTACTTCCACCACCACCATCAATACTGCTAGTAGTGCCGCCATCAAGAATGAAACTATCGTCACCTTCACTACCATCGATACTAGTAACACGGCCACCATTATTGAGAGTAAAACTGTCAGTATTACTGCCGCCGATAAGATTAGAGAAATTACTGAACTCCAAAATTTCACTGCTACCATTGACAGTGCGCTGGATATTACCACTATTAAGACTATTAATATTCCAGATATTGGCAGTATTAGCCCCAATTAAAGTACCAGGAGCATCTGAGCCAATAATCTCTTCAATACCACCAGCCTGAATTATTTCTAGATTTACTATTGAAGGTTGAGTAAAAGCAGAATAATCCAGTTTATCAATACCGCCACCCCCTGTAATAGTGCCATTGAAGTTAACACCATCACTGAACCTAAAGGTATCGTCTGCATCGCCACCAATTAAGTTTGTAATCCCATCGAAGTTAATAACCTCGTTAAGATTACCTTGGTTTGCACCAATAATATTCCAGATTATCTCTTGGTTAGAACCAACAAGTGTTGAACCTGTACCACCGAGAATAGTTACAGGAACTTGGAAAGGAGTTGTATTCGCATCGGCAAGATTATCACCGAGAGTGATAGTGCCAGTACCATTATCCCTACCAATTAAAATTGATTCAAAGTCACCTTGTAAGGCAGCGATATCATCATTGGTTATATTTAAGGTGTCACTGCTATTGGTATCATCACCACCAATTGCGATCGCTTGATCAGTACTAAAAGGTTTTAAGTTCAGACTACCGCTTCCCTGCACCTCTACAGACGGAGCCATATCATCATCGTCACTATCGCCAGAATTAGTAAAATCAATCTCGTCGCTAGTGAAGGTAATATCGCCTGTGCCAGAATCAACTTCCCTGACTCTTATACTGTCTGGGGCAGTCAATTCAATATTTCCTCCATCCCCAGATTCAGAATTAGAGTTAATGGGATTAATAATAATAATCTCCCTCTCAGCATTAAGCGTGATATCTCCTCCATCTCCAGATTCAGAATCCGTTTCAATGGGATTAGTGACTTGAATATTACCATTGGTAGCAGTTATCTCGATTTCGCCACCATCTCCTAATACAGAGTCAGCTTTAATACCGAGGCCTCCACTGTTAATCTCAATATCGCCTTGTCTGCTAATAATAGTAACGTTACCAGCACCATTGTCACCAGATGAATTGATGCTGGGTATATCGACACTAAGTATATCTATATTCCCACCAGCGATAAGAGTAACATTACCGCCATTACCACCATTACCACTGTCAGTTGTCGCAGAGGTATTTAATTGGTTTCCCGGTATGACAATAATGCTGCCGCGAGAATCAATTACAACTGGTTGCCCATCATTACCATTACTGTCAGATGTATTAATTCCCGCAACTGTAATATTTCCATCGGGTAAATTATTATTGGGGGAATATTGATTAGTTAAAAAGACTAGCCCTGGCTGATTATTGATTCTGATATTGCCACTAATCGAGATATCTGAATTAGTCGCTGTCCCACCTGTATCTGGAGGAGTAGTAGTAAATCCACCAGTATCTCCAGTGATTCCAGGTGTTTCAAATTCCGTAGTTCCTGCTCTAATGTCGAGGATTGCTTGAGAACTACCATCAATTTGAGGAATATCGTCAACAGTAACTAAAGTCCCATCGGAAAGCGTTACACTTCCTTGAATCGAATTTTCTGTTTCATCTGGTCCTGTAATCTCAACACTACCCGTAATATTGACACTACCACCAGCAAAGATATGTAACGATGCCCCCTCATAACCACCGAAACTAACATCCCCACTAGCACGAACAATTGGATCATAGGGGCTAAATAAATCTCCCAAACTCCCATCCAACTGCTCAATCCGAAAACTGCCACCAGCAAAATAATGTGCATCTCCACCCACAGCATTGGCAGAGCGCAACACCATATTACCGCCAGAGAACAAACCACTATCAGGATGATTAAGAATAAAAATATCAACCTTCTGATTACCCTGAATAAGTAATTCTCCTCCAGCTTGAGCCAAAAAAGGATTAGCCACACTATCGCGCACCTGCACAGAATCTTGAGCCAGTAGCTCTAAATCCCCAGTTGTCTCAAGCTTACTCTCCAGCAAACTAAGATTGTTAACAGCTGATAGCCTTGCCGTCTCTGCAGTCACCTTCTTTGCAACCACATCACCATTTTCTACAGGTAAGCCAAAATCAGGAGATTGCAGCGTACCATCCTGACTTGCCACCAAGCCAGTATCTAAACCCCCAACCCCCTCAGTCAGCAGAGTCGGTAAATCCAGAGGAGTAATCGGCAACTGCTCTCCCTCAACATTCCTCGGCACCTCAATTTCAAAACTTAGTAAACTGCCAGAAGGACTAATTTTCACCACATTTGAACCAGGCACCGCCGCAATAGTAATATTCCCTCCTTTCGCCTCCACCTCCCCAGTACTAATTACACTGCCGCCAACAAGCGTTAAATCCTGCCCTTCTGCCACCCTTAAATCACCAGCATTGATAATGCTCCCTACCTCAGCAAAATCAAAGATAAACTGAGTAGGATTACCAATTAAACTCTGGTATTGATTCTCCCCAAAAACGTTAAACCAACCATCATTACCAAAACCAATACCAGTAGCAGTAGAAGCAGTAAAAGCCGCAGGGAGATTTAAACTGGCATCACGACCAAAAACAATCCCCGCCGGATTAAGCAAAAATAAATTAGAATTCCCCCCCGTCAGCTGAATCAAACCATTAATAAACGAAGCCTCACCACCAACAATCCTCCCCAAAACATTCCTAATCTCCGGATTAGAAATAAAATTAGCTATTTCACCAGCATCTAGTCCAAATTTCTCAAAAGAGTGAAAAAGATTCTTCCCATCACCAGAAAAAGTGCCACCCTCAATATCAAAGCGAACCCCCTCCTGAGTAACCGAAGTGCCAGTACCATCAGCTGCCGGAGTAATAGACTGAGCATAGACAGAGGAACTAGGGAGTATTCCTGTCAGAGATACAAATAGAAATAGCCAACCGAGACTGCACTGAGAAATTCTCATGGGTAGATGAGCTGTGGCAAAGGAGCATATTTAAGCACATATTAAGTAACAAATATAACAATAACTTGCCCAACTCATACCTTCATGGTTAATTATTTACATTTCTTGATATAGCAACCGACATGTCGGTTAGGACATCGTATTTTGATTCAAAGGTAATAGGGAACAGTGAACAGGGAACAAGAAAGTGTCCTCACAGCTGTGGCGACTGCTATATCTACCCGCTTTGAAAAGCAATGAACAATGAACAATGAACAATGAACCAAACCCTCAACCCATCCGATCAATTGTCCGATACTGAATCGCCTCAGCTACATGCTGAGCCAGCAAATTCTCATCCCCAGCCAAATCAGCAATAGTCCGTGCTACCTTAAGAATGCGATCGCTTGCCCTTGCTGAAAGTCCTAACTTACGAATTGCCCCTTCCAACAAATTACGACTAGCATCATCTAACTGGCACCACTCTCGCAAATGATTACTCTTCATCTGCGCATTACAACCAAGATTAGATTCTAACTTGAAACGAACCAGAGCGCGATCGCGTGCTGCTTGCACCCGGTTACGCACCAACGCCGACTCCTCTGCCAAAGGTTGTCGAGTAATCTCTTCCGGCTTAAGACGATTGACGGCAACTTGTAAATCAATTCGATCCATCAAAGGTCCAGACAACTTTGCCCAATAATGCTCTCGCTGCCGAGGTGAACAAGTACAGGCTTGTATAGAATCGCCAAAATAACCGCAAGCACAGGGATTAGTACTAGCAACCAGAGTAAACTGAGCAGGAAACTTAACAGATTGACGGGTACGTGAAATAGTTACCTCTCCATCTTCCAAAGGCTGACGCAGAAATTCCAAAACATCACGTTTAAACTCGGTAAGTTCATCCAAAAAAAGTACCCCTCGATGAGCCAAAGAAATTTCTCCTGGGCGTGGAAAGCTACCACCACCAACAAGGGAAGGTCCAGATGCAGAATGATGGGGACTACGATAAGGACGTTCACTCACCAACGCCCCTCTCTCCTTAAGTAACCCAGCCACCGAATAAATTGTCGTCACTTCCAAAGCCTCTGCAAATGACAATGGCGGCAGAATTCCCGGCAATCTCCGTGCCAACATGGTTTTACCACTCCCTGGTGGCCCCACAAAAATTAAATTATGCCCTCCAGCCGCAGCAATTTCTAAAGCCCTACGAGCGTGAGACTGACCTTTAACATCTTTTAAATCAGCTCCACTAAACTGAGACTGAGTTAACTCTTGCAAGCCATCAACCTGCACAGGGGAGTAACGCTCTGGTTGATTAAGAAACTCAGCAACTTCCTCAAGATGCTCAAATCCATAAACAGCAATCCCTTTAACCACTGCAGCCTCTCGAACATTATCAGCAGGTACCACCAAACCGCTAATCCCCAATTCCTGAGCAGCAGCAGCAATTGGCAATACCCCGGCAATTGGGCGCAAACTACCATCAAGGGAAACCTCACCTAAAAATAAATAATCTCCCAGCAACTGGGCGCTTACCTGCTCTGACGCCGCCAAAATACCCACACTAATTGGCAAATCAAAACTAGGCCCTTCTTTGCGCAAGTCAGCAGGAGTCAGATTAATCACAATCTTGCGCATAGGAAAAGCAAAACCAGCATTCTTGAGCGCCGCCTTAACTCGTTCTCGGGATTCTTGAACAGCAGTATCTGGTAAACCAACAACCACAATTCCCGGCAAGCCACCAGAAACATCAACTTCAACGCCCACCTTCACTGCATCGATTCCGACAATTGAAGCACTCCAAACCCTGGCAAGCATATCCATCGCCCTGACACTTAAGCGCGAGTATAGTTTTTTTCCTCTTGAGAGCCTAACCGGGAAATTACCGAAATTTCCTCTGACTGAACTATTCCTATTTAAGGAAGAGTTTTTCCAGCATCAGCACTAGAAAATTAACTATTCCTATTTAAGGAAGAGTTTTTCCAGCATCAGCACTAGAAAATTAACTATTCCTATTTAAGGAAGAGTTTTTAGAGATGTTCGATACTTTAAGCTTGATCAAAGCGTATAGGTAGTTCAAAATGACACTTGGCAAACTCAACGCAATGATTTGAGGATCGGTATGAGCGAAACTATCTTTAGCAAGATTATCAATCGAGAAATACCAGCTGACATTATTTATGAAGACGACCTAGCCCTTGCCTTCAAAGATATTAATCCTCACGCACCAGTTCACATTCTCGTCATTCCCAAAAAACCCATTACCAAGCTAGAGACTGCCGAGTCAGAAGACCAGAACTTAATGGGACATCTGCTCTTAACCGCCAAACGTGTTGCCCAACAAATAAATTTGACAAAGGGCTATCGCATTGTTATCAACAATGGTTCTGATGGCGGTCAAACTGTTAATCACTTGCATCTACATATCTTAGGGGGACGCCAGATGAAATGGCCTCCTGGTTAAACCCAATCTGCTCAGCATTTGAGTGATCTCAGGACTTCTTACCCTCTGTAAGAGGTCTTTACAGACAGTTCAATTTGTAAAGTTTAAGTTACTTTTATTTACATAAATACAATTAAAATTAACATAACTTTACCTTTGCCAAAGTAACACTTTCAACCTCAAAACCTAAGCACTGTCTTAATTTCGACAAATAAATACATAGGCGCAAAAAAAATTTTGAAGAACTTTACAAAAAAGAACGATTACGATAGTCTTATAAGCACAGACATAAAACTTCCATTTGAAGCAATTAAGTCTGCCGAACCTAGACAATTTATTAAGCAATCATAAGAACATGACAACCACATTAAGGCAGCGTGAAAACGCTTCTCTGTGGCAGCAGTTTTGCAACTGGGTAACCTCCACTGACAACCGCCTTTACGTAGGCTGGTTCGGTGTACTGATGATCCCCACCCTGCTGACTGCTACCATCTGCTTTATCATTGCCTTTGTCGCTGCTCCTCCAGTCGATATTGATGGTATCCGTGAGCCTGTCGCTGGTTCCTTGATTTATGGCAACAACATCATCTCCGGTGCTGTTGTTCCTTCTTCTAACGCCATCGGCTTGCACTTCTACCCCATTTGGGAAGCAGCTTCCTTAGATGAGTGGCTCTACAATGGTGGTCCTTACCAGCTAATTGCTTTCCACTTCCTGATCGGAATTTTCTCCTACATGGGTCGTCAGTGGGAACTTAGCTACCGCCTCGGCATGCGTCCTTGGATCTGCGTTGCTTACAGCGCTCCAGTTGCTGCCGCTACCTCTGTGTTCCTGATCTACCCCATTGGTCAAGGCTCCTTCTCCGATGGTATGCCCTTGGGTATCTCTGGAACCTTTAACTTCATGTTCGTGTTCCAAGCTGAACACAACATCCTAATGCACCCCTTCCACATGCTCGGTGTGGCTGGTGTCTTCGGCGGTTCTCTGTTTAGTGCAATGCACGGTTCTTTGGTAACTTCTTCTCTGGTGCGTGAAACCACCGAGAACGAATCTCAAAACTACGGTTATAAGTTCGGTCAAGAAGAAGAAACCTACAATATCGTTGCCGCTCACGGCTACTTCGGTCGTCTGATCTTCCAATACGCTTCCTTCAACAACAGCCGTGCTTTGCACTTCTTCTTGGGTGCTTGGCCAGTGATCTGTATTTGGTTTACTGCCTTGGGTATTTCCACCATGGCATTCAACCTCAACGGCTTCAACTTCAACCAGTCAGTAATTGACTCTCAAGGTCGCGTTATTAGCACCTGGGCAGACGTTCTCAACCGTGCCAACCTCGGTTTTGAAGTTATGCACGAGCGTAATGCTCACAACTTCCCCCTAGACTTGGCTGCTGGTGAAGCAACTCCTGTTGCTCTTTCTGCTCCAGCTATCAACGGCTAAGAAATAGTCTTAATAACAAGAACAATAGAGACGTAGTGGAATACGCCTCTATAACCAGACTAAGCAAAATGGCGCTCTCCGCAAGGAGGGCGCTTTTTTTGTTGAGTGCAGAAATTTTTCTTCTAGTTAGGGTTTGCTGAATAAGTCTGGTGGTAAGGAGAGGGAGCTCTTAGCAGGGAGTAGGGATTAGGGAAAAGCCCATAGTTCTAAGCCTGATTATCCATGATTAGCTCCGAGATTTTCCTATTAAGTGCAAAGATTTTTAGCCATTGGATGCTATAACCAAGCACTTGTAAGGGTCAAAAAAGGCTCAACATCATTGTCTGTTATACCTTCTAGATTAATTCAGCAAGCCCTAGTTAAGCTTTAGGGAATTCACTGGCACTTCATCCCAGGAACTTACTGTTCTTAAACGTGCCACCCAACCAGCTGACTTTTGGGCATCAGTCAAATTATTCTCAAAAGATTCGTGACACTCCTTAGCTTGCTTTTCATTGCAACAGGCAATAGCAGAATAGACCAGACCTGACGGATCAATTTGTTCGTTTACCCAAATAGTCATGAAAGTATGCATGAGGAGGGGGAGAGAGGGAGAGGGAGAGAGGGAGAGGGGGAGATGGGGAGAGAGGGAGATGATTTTGAGGAACCATTCGCCCCAAAGCTATCTGCTTCTGAGTTTTCTGGAGTCAGTTTTCTCACATGCCCGAAAGTGCAATGCCACACCCACAAGAGTTTAGTAAGACTCCCAGACTTCGAGAAAAGGCGATTTCGCAGGTTTAACTATTGAACTTGAGCAATAGTATCTTTAATTCTAGGGTTTTCCAGAAACTTTTGGGTTGCAGAGAGTAAACGCTCACCCCAGAGATTTTCTTTGAGAAACTCCAAATCAGCATAGCGACTATCTGAGCGGATGGCGATTTCTCCCATCGAGAGTCCCTGTTCACGAGAACCTTGGGAATAAAGCGCCACTGCAATTGCCAGTTGGGGTTCTACAGCTTCATTGTCAATGGCAATTGCAGCTTGCCATTTTTCAATAGCAGCATTAACATCGCCCTGCTCATACTTCACCAGCCCAATATTGTTGATTGCAGGCCAGAAATTTTTTTCCCCGACGACTGCCTTTTCATAAGCCGCAATTGCCAGAGAATACTGCCGGAGTAAATAGTGAGCATTACCCAAATCAAACAAAGCTTCTGGCACATTGGGTTGCAGTGCCAAGCCTGCCGACAAATCCCTTACTGCTGCTTGGTAGTCGCCTTTTTGAAAACGCGCTGAACCCAAAGTAAACAAAACTCCAGGCTCCTCAGGTGCTAGAGAGTTAGCTCTGAGCAAAGCAGCAATACCTTTGTCCAACTCTTGGTTCTGCACATACAAACTGCCCGTTATAAACCAAGTTTGATAGCTGTTGGGAGCAAGTTGAGTTGCTAACTCTGCCCTGGGCAATGCCAACTCATATTGCTGGAAACGCACTAGCTGTACTGCATCTTGAGCCAAATTTAAGCCCTGCTGCTCTAGTTCTTCTGAATCTATTTGCAGGGTATAGGGTAAGAGTGTCTGTCCAGAAACTGGTGCTTGTACACTCAGTAAACCTAAGAGAATAAGAGTAGGGAATAAAGGGATGAACTTAGGCACGTTCCAGCCTCAAATAAAAGTCATCAAGGGATTTGCATCAAATTTAGAGCTTGAGATCCTTGCTCGCTCACCTGACGGCATCGCGACGGAATTTACTCTTGCTAGTGTTGGTACTGACGCACTTTAGGGAAAGTGCCTCCTGCTCTACCAAAAGAATATCAATACATCTACTCTCAATCGTGACATACTCCTACACGGGTGAGCGAAAAAAAGAGTGGGGGAACGAGTAAGCAGACGCGGAGACGCTCCAGACGCGGAGACGCGGAGAATTGAAATTCCAACCAAAATTTCGTTCACCCCTCCTACACCAACTCTAACGAATAAGGAACAGTGAAAGAGAAAATTGTTATCCTGTCCTTAGTTGGTGTAGTCCTGAGGTGGTAGACAAACCAATGCAAATTTCAATGTTGGGTAAGGTCAAAACCGTTCATTTAAACTTGAGGAAATCTAAGGGCGTCCTCAAGACGCAGCTCGAACAGTGAAGGCTGCGGTTCTGGGGTCAGGAGTCCCGCCTGCCATCAGAAGTGCCTTGCAGCTTCCCACTGAGC
>JAAHGS010000138.1 GCA_010692645.1 Symploca sp. SIO2E9 | reverse complement strand
GCTGCCGAAACGGTATGGACTCGATGGACTATCCAAATCTTATCGTAAGCGTGGTGAAGCGTGTCTTTTAGACCGCGTAACCACATCCGCTTAGAATCCACGTCTTTTTAAAGCGTGGAGACTTCAAAATCTTTGACAATCCCCACCTCTTCAGAGAGGGGAGTACCTCAAAACTCTACCACTGGCATAATTGAAATGGCGTCATTGCTGCCGCTTTTGCTCTCAACAGAGCAAAGGATGGGGTTAGCTTGTACGCGCTTTGTCAATTTCATCGAACAAGATGCTAAGTCTACGTGATTGAAGTAGAAGTTCATTCATCTCTGCGTGCTTTTCTGCGAGAGCATGGTCAACCAAGCTGGCCTCATCATTTGACAATGGCACGGCTGGTAGCAAGGGCTCTGCGGTTGAGGCGCTCTGCCTTGATTCAAACTAGTAGCACTTATCAAAGTTATCGTCTTAGTTACTTAGCACCAGCATTAATCTGGTCAGAACCAGTGATCTTGGTGGCTCCTGTATCCGTACAGCAGTGGTTAGTGCGAATTGAAATCCCTTGCCTACAGGAATGGATGGGTACAAATAAAGCTATTCACCTAGGCAAAAGCTTTCCAGATGAACGTTTCCGTGGGTTACTAATTACCTCGCCAGACTCTTGGCTGGCAGGTCGATTGTCACAATCACAGCATTTACCTTCTGGCATTCCCACACTCATTGATGGTGCTGATGACTTAGAAGAATGGGCACGCAATTACCTCCAAGCTGGCATTAGACCCCAAGACTGGGATGAACTGATGTTAGGACACCCACAACAAGCTGACTTGATTCGTAACCTTCGCGTGCGATTAACCAAAGCGATATTTGAACACCCTCCTAACCCTTATGAGTGCTGCTTGCTGGCAAGTAAGGAGCAAAATACCCTCAAACAGCTGTTTGAAATTCTCAAGCCACCGGCAAATACTGACAAATATTTATACCTGCCGGAATCCTGGCAAAACTTTTGGAACTGTTGGCAAAGTTCAAGTCAGATCATCTGGGCAGAAGTATCGCCTACAACTGGTCAGTTTTCTTTGTATTGTTCCCCAGTAGAAGTGGCGACAGCTCTAAACTCGGTTTGGTCTCAGCAGCCAGTGGTTTTAATTGGCGAGGCCTTGGATTTGGAGACGACAGCACCTGTTTACCGCCAACAGCTAGGCTTAGGAGAGTTGACTTGCTTGAAGTTCTGCCCAGATCGACACAGCGAGATGATTAAGCTGTATTTGCCAGATAAGCTGCCGATGCCAAATACTGCGCTATTTCAAGATGCCCTGAAGCAACAAGTCCGCACTCTCCTAACTCTCAGCTGTAGCGGTAAAGAACCTACAGTTCTTTTAGTTGGAGATACGCCACTCAAAGCACAGCTGGGGGCAGCAATCGCCGCTGAATTTGGTTCGCGAGTACAGGTGGAAAAAACTAATCTTGATGATGGAGGTATCCTGGTTTGTGGCTGGGAATTTTGGCGAGACCATCAAAGTGAATTGAGTTCTCCCCAACTTCTGATCATTGCTACCTTGCCAATTCCTTCACTGGAAAATCCTCTGGTTGCTGGCAGAGTGGCTTACTACAAACAGCGGCGTCAGGATTGGTTTCGCCTCTATCTGTTGCCTGCTGCTTTGAGGGAATTAAAAAGAGCCGTAACGCCAGTGCGAGCCTCTCAAGGGGTCGTTGCTCTGTTGGATAACCGCGTCAATCATCGCAGTTATGGAAGCCAAGTCCTCTGTGCTCTGAGCCCTTTTGCTCGGATTAACTATCTAGACAGCAGTTTTTTTGCTGATTTGATTTCCTAATCTTTTCTAAGCTTGAGTTAAAACTTCTTAACTTTCTAGATTTAATTTCGTAAACAATTGGCTGTAACTCCCACAAAGCTAGATATCATTATTACTTGTGAATCAAAGTTGCAAGTGATCATGGGTGAAGCTAAACGCCGCCAGGCTACACTCGGAGACAAGTACGGTCAGGAAGAAAGAATCTTCTCCTGGTTACCGATTACTAAAAGTCAGGGTGAACAGTTTGTACAGCTGACTACTAGAGGTGCCTGGATCGGGATCGCCTTGATGATTATCATCTGGCTTACCGTTCGGTTTATCGGTCCGGCATTTGGTTGGTGGCAAGTAAATTAGAACGGGTAGCTACATTCACCCCGCCCTCTCCTACCCTAGGAGAGGGTGGACAAAGCAGTGATAACGCAGGGCTTAAATAGTCCCCCATAGTTTAGAACTCGAGCTATAAGCAAATTGCTAGCCGTAATTGCTATTTAAGCATACACATTAGTTATTCTTATAGTTTTGGCAAAGTATTTTGAGCGCTAACTTGACGCTGCCAGAGTGTTAAGTCCATCTTGGGATATAACCTTGCCCAGTTTTCTGGGCTCTGGTTTACAAAAGTAAAGCCCATAGTGTTTCTGTTGATACTTTCGGGAACCACTGAGCAAGTTAATCTTAAGCAAAGTTTTAGAAAAATCTGTTTTATCTAAAACTTTTCGTGATTGTGAGCTGACATCTCCCAAGACTTACAAGGTTAAAATCTTAAAAAAGTATAAAGGCACTAAAATTTTAGGATGTGGTGTTCGGAGGAGAAATGTGTTTATAAGACTGGCAGAACAACACCGTCAATTTGTCCAGGATCTGGTGATGAATCTCCAAGCTTTAGCAGTAGTGCTGGAGAACCAAGGTTATCTAGCATCTTGCTACACCTGCGGTAGCCAAATGAATAGTGCATCTTTTATGGTCAGTTTGGGGGATGACCATTTGATTCGCTTTTTAGTCTCAGATTACGGAATTACCTGGACGGAAATGCGGGATGACCGAGAATTGATGAAATTGGAAGGGGCTGAGGCAATCAGTCAACTCCAAGACTTGGCAAACTTGATCAAATGCCGAAATCACTCTGATGGGACTCGTCCAGCCGTGGCTAATTTACTGTGATATCCTACACTGACGCTATAGCCCTAGGACGCACTTGGCGTCAGTTCCGCTTGGATGTACCTGAAAAGCTTATACCTTCGACAGTTTCGTAATTATAAGGAATGCCTAGTAAATTTTGATGCTCCCAAAACGATTTTGGTAGGAAATAATGCTCAAGGGAAATCAAATTTGCTAGAAGCAGTGGAATTGCTCTCCACACTTAAGAGTCATCGCTCAGGGCGTGACCGTGATTTGGTTCTAGAAACAGCCCCTATTGCTCAAATTAGGGCTAACTTAGAGCGTGTCTATGGCTCAGTAGAACTGTCGTTAACCCTACGCTCTCAGGGAAGGCGTACAGTTGCCCTGAATCGAGAAGCTTTACGCCGCCAGATGGATTTTTTGGGGATCCTCAATGCCGTGCAGTTCTCAAGTATGGATTTGGAACTAGTGCGGGGGTATCCTGAACGCCGTCGTAGCTGGCTTGATTCTATCCTCATTCAGCTCGAACCAGTATATGCTTACATCTTGCAGCAATATAATCAGGTACTGCGGCAGCGCAATGCCCTACTCAAAAAGTTTCGCCAGCAGCAGCTAGTTGGTCAATTTGAGCAATTATCATCCTTAGCTCAAATTGACCAACTAGCCTTGTGGGATGCTCAACTGGCGACAGCGGGATCACGAGTGACGCGGCGTCGAGCAAGATTGCTCAAGCGACTGGCTCCTTTGGCGCAAGCATGGCACTCTCAGATCAGTGCTGCAACCGAGAGGCTCGAAGTTACCTATGCTCCCAATATCAGCATCGAGCAAGATGATCCAGGGGAGGTACAAAAGGCATTTTTAGCAAAAATCCAACAGCGTCGTATTCCTGAACAACATCAGGGTACGACTCTAGTTGGTCCTCACCGGGACGAAGTCGAATTTAAAATTAATCAGACAGCTGCTAAATCCTATGGCTCCCAGGGTCAACAGCGGACTTTAGTATTAGCATTAAAGCTGGCAGAACTAAAGCTGATTGAAGAAGTTGTGGGTGAACCGCCACTGCTGCTTCTCGATGATGTGCTAGCTGAACTGGATTTGAATCGCCAAAATCAGCTGCTAGAGGCGATTCAAGAGAGGTTTCAGACTTTGATTACTACTACCCATTTGGGGGCTTTTGATTCCCAATGGCTAAATTCTGCTCAAATTCTCTCGGTTCAGGCAGGGCAGATTAGTGAGTGACATCTCCCACACCGAATCATAGATTACGGTGTGGGCTTCTGGCTCCGCAAGGATTCGGTGAGCTTCCTTCGTGGTACTCCCTCTTTCCCACAGGGGGCGTTTTATAGTGAGGAACATGCCCAGCCCCACTTGAATAGCATTAGTACTACTCGCCTACATTCGGAGAAGATTTTACTTACAGGAGGCAATTTCCCTGTAAAACCCTATATCTTCAGTTGTCTAGGTACTAGGTGTAGCCAGCATTTTAGGCTTTGCTACTTGAGATAAGTATACCAGAACAGAGGGTGATTGATGTGGCTGCGCCACTCACACAGGCAATTCATGAGGGGCTGTCGCACCGAATTCATTTCGGTGCGTTTAAACGCCCCGTCCCACGCTGACCCTCCGGGTACAGACGTGGGGCTTCTTGCAGGACTTGCTAAGCCTTCGCGTCGGAGTCTCTGAGTCAGTAGGAAAAAGGATAGGGAGGTGTTGAAAGTATAGGGTGATTTTTGTATACACTCATTCCACCTTGTTCTCACCATCTCCTGCAGAAGGCAGAAGGCAGGAGGCAGAAGGCAGGAGGCAGAAGGCAGAAGGCAGAAGGCAGAAGGCAGAAAGTTCATAAAAATCGTCTCCCCATCTCCCCATCTCCCCCTCTCCCCATCTCCCCATCTCCCCCTCTCCCCCTCTCCCCCTCTCTCCAAACATTCAAGTTAAATGTGTTACAGCTTACCACCTTCTTTGGCGAAATTCATTGACAGTATCGGGTACTGTCCACCATGCTAGGGCATAGGCTTGAGACTCCTCATGCACCTGTTGGCGATACTGAACACGGATTTTGTAACGACCAGTAACAGGAACTGGGCAGAAAATATGCTCTATACTATCAGCGTCACTGACTGAAGCACACACACTTTTAGCTTCATCTTGTTCACCAACTGGCATAAGATAGAGGTCAAGGTTGTTCAAGCCGCGGTCGCGAAAACTTTCCCCAAGGTCATACACCTGATTGAGATTTGTATCTTGCAGCTCTACTATACGATCCCAAGTCAGGGTCAGAGACACAAAACTTCCTTCTTTAAGTGGTTGATCCAATACGTATTCCTGAGAAGACGATTTCTCGGTAGAATTATAATCCCAACCTATCGGCGGCACAGGCACAGAATTTGGACTCCATTGACCAGGCTGAAATTGCTGGTAGGCCCGGAAGGTATCAAGATGCCCAGTTCCCATTTGTATATCCAAAGGTATTTTTGAATCTTTGTAGGCATCAGAATCTAACCAATTTTGGTTATTCTTTGCTAAAATGGTTCGATTCATGCCCAGAAGTAAACCATCACCATGGTCTTGGATTTTGTCAGCTGAGTTAAGCAATACCGCTTTCATCACTTCGTGGCGTCGGGAATCTACACTCCAGTTCGTTCTCGAAAGTTTGATACGCCTAGACTTCAATACCCGTCTAATCGCCGCATCACCAAATTCCTGAAGCAGCGCTACCGAAGCTGTGATGTGAGGAGCAGCAAAACTAGTGCCACTAACCTCTAACTCCTTACCCTCTAAATCATAAACAGAGATTTTGCTACCAGGGGCAACTAGACTAATCGCACGACGAGGACCAACATTAATTTCACGCTTAATTAAACGCCTGCCAGGCCCCTCTGGCATAGCACTTAAGTTAGCAAAGTCTACCTTTTGAAAAATTCCCTTGCGCTTAGTTGTGTAAGCAGTAGTAATACCATTGTAGTGGTCTGTGGGGATAGGAATACCGCCAGTTCCCTGGTTGCCAGCAATCACGTAGAGGACATCGTGAACCCGCGCTGACCAATCGATACATTGGGTTAATAGAGCATTACCATCGAGAATTGCCTCGTTTCTAGAATCGCGCTGGAGGGATTCACCAAAACTAAAATTAATTGCCCGGATATCCCCTCCGTTTTGCCCAGCGACATGTTGGGCAGAGATACACTCCTCTGCTTGTCCCCCAACAGAAGGTGAACCCACGGCTGACGAATAGAGTCTAGCTCCTGGTGCCACTCCTGGCAAAGCTTTGTCTTTACTAACCATGACCCCTGCAACCATTGCCGCATGGGGATCGACATTGTCGTCGGCTTTGGCAAGGGAATTTCGATAGAACACCTGTTCTAGGGTAAGGGTTGAATTCGAGGAAACGGATTTATCAAGACCAAAAAACCCTGGTCTACCGATTTCCACTTGACCTATACCAATCTTACGACCGATCAAGTTGTAGGGAGCTTGGTGCAGCCTACGGGCGTTAATTCCAGCTTCTCCAACGGAAGTTTCTAAAGCTAGGGCTGGTGCAACTAATCCTAGGACTGTCACACCACAATTGAGCCATGCCAGTTTTTTAATCATCCACCACTAAGCTAATGATTTCTTCGCGAGCATTTTGATAACCTACGCATTTCCAATGTAGTAGGTTTGTCATTAGTGCAGGATCCTGTAGATGCAGTTATTTTCATGGGAATTGCTAAAGATTTTGTTAAGATAGTCCAGGTAGAGGATACAGGAGAGTATCGCCAGCTATGACCCAAAAGCAATCCCAAAAGCCAGTTGTTGTTGCTCCTTCCATCTTATCAGCCGACTTTAGCCGACTGGGGGAAGAAATTAAGGCTGTTGACGCCGCTGGTGCTGATTGGATTCACGTTGATGTGATGGATGGTAGGTTTGTGCCCAACATCACCATTGGTCCTTTAATTGTCAAAGCAATTCGCCCTGTGACCAAAAAGACCTTGGATGTCCACTTGATGATTGTGGAACCAGAGAAATATGTCGAAGAGTTTGCTAAGGCAGGAGCAGACATTATTTCTGTTCATGCTGAACATAATGCCTCGCCACATTTGCACCGCACCCTCTGCCAGATTAGGGAACTAGGTAAGCAGGCAGGCGTGGTACTTAACCCCTCTACTCCTCTAGAGTTAATTGAGTACGTCTTAGATGTCTGTGACTTGGTACTGATTATGAGCGTCAATCCTGGTTTTGGCGGTCAAAGTTTTATTCCCACGGTGTTGCAAAAGATTCAAAAACTGCGCCATATGTGTGATCAGCGCGGATTAGATCCTTGGATTGAAGTCGATGGTGGACTGAAGGCAAATAACACCTGGCAGGTTTTAGAAGTCGGAGCAAATGCAATTGTTTCTGGTTCAGGTGTCTTTAAGGAAAAAGACTACGCAACAGCAATTGAAGGTATTCGCAATAGCAAGCGCCCTCAACCAGAATTGGTTACTGTTTAACAAGAAAGTATTAGGGATCAGCTATAGCCAGTCGATTTGATTCGTGCTGATTCACGCTTGATAGGGGTGTTAGGAGGAAACTCTTAGGGACTTCCAAATAAAAAAATATCCCATCGAGGAGATGGGGAGATGGGGAGACGATTTTTATGAACTTTCTGCCTCCTGCCTCCTGCCTCCTGCCTCCTGCCTTCTGCCTTGCTTCAACGACAAATATTAATGTACAACTACTTAGAGTTGCGACGAGTAAAGTAGTTTATTTCTTGTGACCATTTATTCTCTGCTGAGGGAGATAGTTGTTGGTGTTGTTTATTTTCAATACCTCAAAAATTTCAACTATCTCCTCATTATTTACAGGCAAATGATTTCAATTCACGGGATTCTTGCTTTACCTGACCATTGATTGCTGCTTGCTGTAACCTCATGAAGGCGTAAAAGTCTTCCAATCCATACTTAGTTTTTTGCAGAAGTTGCCGCAGTTGTTTTTCGGCTTCAACAGTAAGATAACCAGTAGCCAGTGCTTCTTGGACAATTTCGCGAATTAAAACCATGGTCAGCACCTTAAAATCACTGTAGTAAGTTTATAATCCAAGTTTCAATTGAACTTTTATCAAAGTTGCTCAGCAGAGCTTGCCTAAATTCTAGCTAACAAAGTCTAAAGTTAAGCTAAATTCATCACTAAGATCAGACTACCAGGATAAAACAAAAATGAAAATTGGAGATTGGTGGTAAGTACTGTGGTAGTAATTGTCACATAGGTACATTCAAGTTTTCCAAGAAGCTGTTGTTGTTTAGCTTCTTGATCCTCCTGGGAATCCTTGGCAATCTACAAAAGCCGCTTAGTAAACAGGCTCGATTTGCTCTGGTTTTAAGTTTGCAGTCTCGATAACAACTGATTCCAAACTTAACCAAAGCAACTGAGAGGAAATGCTCCCTAACAAGTCGCAACATGCAATGCTCGAAATCTCCTCGTGTTAGAATCACAAGGATTCAAGCAGTTGTCACGGAGGGCATAAAAAGGAGGCTCCTCCGCTTTGTTTCCCAGATTCTTTATCTAGTAGGAACTCTCAAAAATGCCCTACTTACCTTGGTCAAGCTTACGCTTAACTGTATCTCTACTTTTTCGACACGTAGCCCACTTACAGTTTTTGACAAACCTTCTAGCTGTCGGGTTTTCCACCAACTGTGTCTAGAAATCTAGATAAGCCTAAAACTGAAGATTGAAGGTACTCAAATCGATGTGTTAATTATACAGCCAAAAAATGAAAAAAAGAAGTAGCGCCTGAATAAATCTCGCCTCGCTCAACCGCCATTGGCTAAAATCAATGGCAAACTCTCACTCGTGGTTATTTTTGGGTTTGAGAGGACAACAGTAAGCAGGAAGCTAAATTAATCTATGTAACCCATCAGCTCATTATCATCAATTTTATTTGATGCAATCGGTCGATTTCCCATTACAGTTTGTCCTTCAACAAACTGAAGACTGCTTGAGGTAATCGGGCGATTTCCAGACTCAGTGATTGTATCCAAAATCTTAATATTGCTAGAAGCAATTGGACGCTCTCCCATTACTGAAATCGTCTCACGAACCTGAAAACTACTTGAAGTAATTGGACGGTTTCCAGGTAGAGGGGTGATTTTATCAATATCAGTGGTTGCCAGGTTTGAAGTCTGTTGAGATTCAGTCGAAGTTGACATGGTCATTACCTGCACTTCATCATCTATATTTAAAGTTTGTTCCTAATTAATTCTAACGCTATCGACTGTTTCCTGATTTTCCAGCTTCTCCTTTGGAACCTTTGGTGCTTTGGGCTATCTAATTTAGCCTTAGAGCTAATGCTCATCACCAAATCCTTGGAGTCATTAACTTGAGTTTGTTAATTGAGCTGGATCAATAAGTAGAAGCTTTAGCTGTTGATTTTCTGTTTAATTAGAAAGGTACAATTAGTGTAAATAAAAATTCCGCAAATGTAAATAAAAATATATATAAACTCACAATCTCGTAAACTTCTGTAAAGACAAGAGGTTGCCGACAGCTGTCGAGAATCCTGCTCTAGAGGAAAATCGAACTCCCTACCTGCCTAAAGACTTACCCCTACCCTACTCCTGCCAAGAGGGCTACGGGAAGGGGAACTCACTTTGGGAAAGGGTTCTCCTTTGCACTACTGCCTGAACCTCTCAACCATTCCCTACTCCCTATTTTTAAGACGAGTGGAGCTGATGTCAGACTCAAAACCAGAATTACAAGCTTTGGAAGCTGCCGCAGGGCAACAACAACAACAAAAGACTAACTGGCACTGCCTCCACACCTTTACTGGCCATTCAGATGGGGTTTGGTCGATTGCCATTAGTCCGGATGGAAAAACTTTAGCCAGTAGTAGTGCTGACAATACTATAAAGCTTTGGAAGCTTAGCACTGGGCAGCTTCAAATTACCCTAACTGGGCATTGTGACTTTGTCGTTTCTGTTGCCATTAGTCCCGATGGGCAAATTCTCGCCAGTGGATCTTATGACGAAACCATCAAACTATGGAATCTCAGTACTGTTGAGGTTGTTCATACACTTACTGGACATTCATCCTTTGTTAATTGTGTTGTTATCAGCCCAGATGGACAGACTCTTACTAGCGGCAGTAATGACGAAACTATCAGGCTATGGGATATTCAAACTGGTCAGGTTCTTCATACTTTCACTGGACATTCAGACTTTGTCGTTTCCCTTGCTATTAGTCCTGATGGGCAAACTCTCGCCAGTGGCAGTAATGACAAAACCCTCAAGCTAAGGAATCTTGGCACTGATCAGGAAATCGGAACCCTCTCTGGAGATTCATCCTTTGTTAATGCCCTTGCCATTAGTCCCGATGGACAGATTCTAGCTAGTGGCAGTGCTGACGGAACTATCAAACTGTGGAATCTTGGCACTATGCAGGTTGTCGGCACCCTCAGTGGGCATGCTGGCGATGTTCAGTCTGTTGCTATTAGTCCGGATGGACAAATTCTAGTTAGTGGCAGTGGAGACCATACGCTCAAACTGTGGAATATGAAAACTGGTCAGGAAATTGAAACTCTAAGAGGTCACCTAGGAGCAGTTTATTCGGTTGCCATTAGTCCTGATGGCAAGACTATTGCCAGTGGCAGTAATGACCATACTATCAAGATTTGGCAGACATCCTCTTGAGTTGGGTGAGCAAAGTTTGATGAGCATTTGACAAAGCTGGTGACAGGATTCGAACCTGCGACAGGCTGATTACAAATCAGCTACTCTACCAACTGAGTTACACCAGCAACCAACAACAATATAGCAGATTTTGAGCTGCAATCACAGCTCTCAACTCCCAATTCCAACACTAAACCGAAAAAGAATTTTGAGCAAGAGTGACACAGTCCGTTTTAACGGCAGGCAGTGACGCCAAGCGCGTCAATCAAGAAATTTATTCACGAGTAGACATTTCCAGCTATAGATAGAGATTAGCTCTTTTTAGCAGCTTGTAGATGCACTTAAATTACGTTAATGTAGCAATTATAAGATAGACAATATGTAATAAAAGTGAGTAAGCGAGTTTTTTTGACACTGCCTGATTCAGTATACGAAAACTTGGAACAATGGGCTAGTTCTCAAGGTAGACCCATTGCTAATCTGGCGGCATTCCTAGTTGAAGTAGCAGTGGCAGAAGCTGAAGAGGCAGGGAAAATACCACAAAAAAACGAATCCCCCTCACTCAAGAACCAAGAGGGTTAATAACGCATGCTTTAGAGGGAGGGAGGGGGAGAAGTAAAGCGAGTTTTTCCCAAAGATTAAAATTACAATTGAGAGCAGCAAAGTTTATCTATGTTAAGCTTTACTGCTCTCAATTGCCCAACGTGCTAACTCAGTGCGGTTATGCAGGCCAGTTTTGCCCAGCATATTGGAAACATGACTTTCAATTGTCCGCTGACTCACCTTCAGCTGCTCGGCAATTTCCCGATTTGCCATACCCCGTGCTACAAACTGAACAACCTTGAGTTCTGTCGGAGTTAGTTCAACATCAAAAGGAACTTGGATACTGGGGGCTGGTTCTGTTCCTGCTGCCGAGTAGTGAATCAAACGATTTGCTTGCTTAAGTGACGATTCGACTTGTGCTACAAGTTCTTCTGGTTCAAAGGGCTTGACCATATAGACATCAGCACCTGTGGTTAAACCCCTGACTCGATCAGAACTTTGACCTTTTGCCGAGAGGAATAGGACTGGAATCCAGCTGGTGCGAGGGTCTTGTCTAACACTTTCTACCAGAGCATAACCATCCATTTCCGGCATCATCACATCACAAATGATCATGTCAGGCATTTCCTGTTCTAAAACTGCTAACGCTTCTCGACCATTTTCAGCAGTAATAACATCATAGCCCCGAAACTCCAGATAGTCTTTGACCAGCAAGATGAGGTTGGGGTCATCATCAATCAACAGCAGTCGCTTGTTATCTCTAACACCGTTCTCTTTCATAACGCCAGGATTGTTCAAGTAGGTTAAACTGTCCGCCAGATTTTTTGTGCCCTATCAACTAACTAACGTAGGCAAATTTAGAGCCTCCGTGTTTTAACCGGGGGGTCAAAGACCAGGCAAGATTTTAACCTTGCGTTTCTTTACTACTATAGTTCTGATGAGATATTCCTCCAAAGAGTGATCAAAGTGAATCATTTTTGAGGTGAAACAAAAAATAACTTCGCCTCTTCCATACCTGTTATGCAGAAGTTAAATACAGAAACTATGTAAGCCTTACTGAGCAAGGCTTCGAGTTAAAAAAAATCTATTGACTTCTCAAAATCTTTGCCCAGTAAGACTTTTGGGTTGATTTAGCATACTAAAATTCTGAAGAATCATAACTTCGAGTGAGAGTGAGGCAGTCGTTTTAAGGGCTGGCAGGGTCGCGAGATACTCAGATTTATCCCGACGACAAGTTCTTTTTCTCTAAATCTTTGGCTACGGAATGGGCAGTTTCTGGTAACGGATGAATGGTAATAGCGTATTCTTCTACAACCTTATTGCCAATCAAATGCTCCTGAATAATCCGTTCAATTACCGACGGTTTTGCTTGACGATACCAAACCCCATCTGGGTAGATCACCATGATCGGTCCATCAGCACAAACTCGAAGACAATTGGCTTTGGTACGGAAGATCAGACTAGAACCATAGCTATTTTTTTTGTCTAACTTTAATTCTTTAAGACGCCTTTTCAAGTAGTTCCAGGATTCCAGACTAGCTTGTTTTGAGCAACATTTAGGTTTAGTCTGGTCAGCACATAGAAAAATGTGGCGCTTAATTTGATTAAGTCCTAGGCTTTGCACATTATTCGCCATTATCGTTGGAGCGGATAACTTTGGCTGAGTAAGTGGGTAGTTCTGGGACTCACTACCTAGTGCTTTGGAGCCATTAATCTTGGCATAAACAGAGTTTAATGAGCTTATCCCATTGGAATCAGTTTTGTCTTCTTGCATTGCCACTGACGACCTTGAGCTAAGAGATTGCAAGCACAGCTACACTAGCATCTCGATTGCTAATGTGCCGAGAAAATATTCTGCTTACTTTAATTATCTCTTAATTATCGAAATTAATTTGGGTTAAATACCCCACCGTCACTTGCGGTGCATAAAATTGGTTGGGGTCAAATCCCCATCCAATTTGTCCCCGCGTCCCCGTGTCACCGTGTCCCCGCGTCTTTAATGCTCTAACGCCTTAATGTACATAGTTTTGAGTTTATCTTTACCCCCAGATAAGTAGTCGGACATAAATAAAAGCAACTGTGTAAACAATTATGAAATCGCCCGGAATTCCCTTACACTCTACACCCCACACCCCACACCCTGCCTCAACCAGCAAACTTTATCAATGTCGCAGGTACTTAGAGCGCGACAGTAGGATTTGAGCCTGGGAGCTTCTAGAACAAGGGTATACCCCACAATCAGTTCGGGAAACCGTACACACCAATTTGTTGCGATCGCCTCATGGGTTTGAGTAAATTAGCACTCAGGAGCTGAGAGTGCTAAATTAGCTCTAGAAACTTAGAAGATTAAGCAAGAAAGGTTTGTATGGCAGCTGTAACACTGAGTGTTTCTACAGTTAAACCCCTAGGCGATCGCGTCTTTATCAAAGTCAGCGCTGCTGAAGAAAAAACTGCTGGCGGTATTCTCCTACCAGATAATGCCAAAGAAAAGCCTCAGGTGGGAGAAATTGTGGCTACAGGTCCAGGGAAGCGCAACGATGACGGCTCTCACGCTGCCCCAGAAGTCAAAGTAGGCGACAAAATTCTCTATTCCAAGTACGCCGGTACTGACATCAAGCTGGGCAATGAGGATTATGTCCTGCTCTCGGAAAAGGACATCTTGGCAGTGGTTTCATAACAATTAGCTTGGTTCCATCCTTGTCATTAATCCTATGTCAGTGACTAATGGCAGTTCAACTCGGAAGCACTGACCACTTAAAGCGAAACAAGTAGTTTTTTGAACTGACTAGACTCGAAATTTATGGCTAAGCGCATCATTTACAACGAAAATGCTCGTCGGGCTCTGGAAAAGGGCATGGATATTCTGACTGAAGCGGTGGCTGTCACCCTCGGTCCTAAAGGTCGTAATGTGGTTCTGGAGAAAAAGTTTGGTGCCCCTCAAATCGTCAATGATGGAGTCACCATTGCCAAAGAGATTGAACTGGAAGACCACATCGAAAACACTGGCGTTTCGCTGATCCGGCAAGCAGCATCTAAAACTAATGACGCTGCTGGTGATGGTACTACCACAGCAACAGTACTGGCTTATGCGGTAGTTAAAGAAGGCTTGCGCAATGTTGCTGCTGGTGCCAACGCTATTGCCCTCAAACGGGGTGTTGATAAGGCTACCGCCTACTTAGTAGAAAAGATTGCTGAACATGCCCGTCAGGTGGAAGATTCTAAAGCAATTTCCCAAGTAGGTGCAATTTCTGCCGGTAATGACGAAGAAGTCGGCAACATGATTGCTCAAGCCATGGACAAGGTGGGTAAGGAAGGGGTGATTTCCCTTGAAGAAGGTAAGTCGATGACTACCGAATTGGAAATCACCGAAGGGATGCGCTTTGATAAGGGCTACATCTCTCCCTACTTCGCTACTGATGCTGAACGGATGGAAGCGGTTCTCGATGAACCCTATATCCTAATCACAGATAAGAAAATCACCTTGGTTCAAGACTTGGTGCCAGTACTGGAGCAAGTTGCTCGTTCAGGCAAACCCCTGCTGATTCTTGCTGAAGACATCGAGAAAGAAGCGCTGGCAACCTTGGTAGTTAACCGCCTGCGAGGAGTACTTAATGTTGCAGCAGTTAAGGCTCCTGGTTTTGGCGATCGCCGCAAAGCCATGCTTGAAGACATTGCGGTGCTTACTGGTGGTCAAGTGATTACAGAAGATGCAGGTTTGAAGCTGGAGAACACCAAGCTGGAAATGCTGGGACAGTCTCGTCGCATCACCATCACCAAGGACAACACCACCATTGTGGCAGAAGGTAACGAAGCTGCTGTCAAAGCCCGGTGTGAGCAAATTCGTCGTCAGATGGATGAAACCGATTCTTCCTATGACAAAGAAAAACTACAGGAGCGTTTGGCAAAATTGGCTGGTGGTGTGGCAGTAGTGAAAGTGGGTGCTGCCACGGAAACAGAAATGAAAGACCGCAAGTTGCGCCTTGAAGATGCGATTAACGCTACCAAGGCAGCTGTGGAAGAAGGAATTGTTCCCGGTGGCGGCACCACTCTAGCTCACCTAGCTCCTGATCTAGAAACCTGGGCAAATGACAAGCTTACTGGAGAAGAACTAATCGGTGCCATGATTGTTTCTCGATCACTCTCTGCACCCCTCAAGCGCATCGCCGAGAATGCTGGTCAAAATGGTGCTGTCATTGCCGAGCGAGTTAAAGAGAAGGAATTCGATGTTGGCTTCAACGCTTCGACAAATGAGTTTGTCAATATGTTTGATGCTGGGATCGTTGATCCTGCTAAAGTTACTCGTTCTGCCCTGCAAAATGCTGCATCTATTGCCGGGATGGTCTTGACCACTGAGTGTATTGTGGTTGATAAGCCTGAGCCTAAGGAAGGTGCTGGTGCTGGTGCTGGTATGGGTGGTGGCGACTTCGATTACTAAGCTGTCCTGCCTTTGAGATACTCCCACATCGAATCAAAGATTACGGTATTGTATCTGAGTAAATAAGCAAAGCTGTCTCTAGAGATGGAGGCAGCTTTTTCAGCTTTATCTATAGCAATGCGCTCTTGTCTATTTACAGTACAAATGTTCTAAGCAATTGCTAATCAAAGCTCGATGTGTGATTTGTAAACACACTGGTGCGCAGCGCTATGTCTTTTTAAAGCGGGGAGACTTCAAAACTGTCTCACTCTTGATCCAAGTTGTTTTTTGGTATAGATTGCTGAGTCCTTCACATTTTGTTACAAAGATAGATAGAACTCTCGTGGATGCAGAATGCTCATGTTTGGTGGCTTCGCTGGTACAAGCAATAATTCTGGCACCGATTGGGGAGAGCAGATGCTCAATACCGTTGCCAGCAAAACGATTCGCCACCTTTTTACTCGGAGCGAGTCGGTAGAGGTTACGGTTCGCTGCCACCCATCGAGTAAGTTGTTGCAAGGTAGCATCGACAGCTTCAAGATGAGTGGTCGCGGTTTAGTGATTCGCAAGGATTTCCGGACTGAGGAGATGTCATTTGAAACTGATGCTGTCTCGCTAGACTTTAGTTCGGTTCTCAAGGGTCAAATTTCTCTGAGGCAACCTACTCAAGCGATCGCTCAAGTGATTTTAACCGAACCCGACATTAACGAGGCTTTTAAGGCCCAACTGGTGAAAAAGCGCTTAGAAAATTTGTCTACGCCAGCTTTGACAGAACTTTCTGCTGGTAAACCAATTTCCTTCACAGACGTACAAGTGCAACTCAAACCCAATAACCGTCTGCAACTGTTTGCCAAAGCTGAACTACCTAATCATGGTCTAGTACCGATTAGTATGAGTTCTACCCTGGAAGTTGAACGGCGGCGTCGAATTCTCTTTAAAGACTCCAAGTTTGAAGCCAATGGTATACCGGAATCTTTGCAGGAAATCTCTCAAACCTTGACAGCAACTATGGATGAAATTTTGAACAACATGGTTGATCTTGACCGCTTCAACCTCGATGGCGTCACTATGCGTATCAATCGTCTGGAAACCCAAGGGCAAAAATTAGTTTTCAGTGGCTATGCTCAAATTGAACGCATCCCGAATAATCCGTGACTGGTCAAGGATAAATCCGGAAAGTGCGGCAAGCAACGTCTCAGATGCCCAGGTAATTTCCCTGATGACAAAATACTGCCGACACGAGACAATAAACTATACGGGTATAAGAATAGTTTAAAAATAAATGTTTGTTGGTAGCGCACAAGCGGCACAACTGATGGGAATATCTGTGAGGCGAATATGCCAATTACTCAAAGGAGGCAGAATTCAAGGAGCCTTTAAGGCTGGCAGGTCTTGGATAATTCCTCTCGTGGACGGAATGCCAAAAGTCAGTGAAGGAACAAGGGGCCCTAAAGCCCGTTGGCGCAGGAAAAGACCTGCCCCTGTGACTATCATTCATGTCAATCAGCAGACTATTCGCCAAAATCAAAAACAGGAAAAGCCTGCTCCGGTGATTAGCGTTAAGCGAGGAGGTAGTTGCTAATAGCCCAAAACCTACTAAAACCTGCTCAAACTGTAGAAACTCGAAGGACTAAATTATGGTAGCAAAAAATCAAGCCAACTAGTCTAAAATAGAGTAGATTATAGGGGGATAAA
>JAAHGS010000137.1 GCA_010692645.1 Symploca sp. SIO2E9 | reverse complement strand
TCTACAATCTGGGAAAATATCAACCTAGGTGCTCGATTCCGCTAAACTTGGGAATTGTTCATCTTTGGAATAGTTAATCATTACTGGAAGCTCTCATGGAGATAGGTCAGAAAGTTAAAGTTTTCCGCCTCAGAGACCGGGTAGCCCCCGATATTGTTGGCAAACTGGGAAAAGTTGGTATCATCAAAGATTTCAAAATGACAGATGGCAGTGGCGTAGGTGCTGTCGTACAGTTTGACGATAACTCTGCCAGCTGGTTTTTTGAAGACGAACTCAAAGTTACAGAGTAGTGTAGTAAGCTCTCACACATTTAACTTGCATTTTTACATAATGGGGAGATGGGGGAAGAGGGGAGATAACGAATGATTAACCATTCGCCTCCTAAACTCTTGACTCTTGACTACTGAGTGTCGAAACTGCAATTTAGATGCATAACAGCTTACTTAAGAAGGTAGGTTGGGTAGAGAGCCCAGATCCAAGCATAGTTAGCATTAGCGCGTTGGGTTTCACTTTTGTTCAACCCAACCTAATGTGATTCGAAATGCTCCCTCAACAACCAACCCTTAATCCTAAGCGTCTAGGGCAATTAGTCAAAAAGCAACAAGCAAACATATGGCCTTGATCCTAACTTTTTTGGGCAAAGGCGGCACTGGTCGCACCACAGTAGCGATCGCTGCTGCTAAACAGCTTTCCAGCTACGGTCAGCGAGTGCTACTGGTAGGGCAAGACTCAGGTCCAGCCTTGGCAATGCTGCTGGGGGCAACTGTTGGTTCTAACCCCCAGGAGATTGGTGCTAACCTCACTGTAGTACAGCTACAAAGCACAGTCCTGCTAGAACATGGCTGGGAAGAAGTCAAAAAGCTGGAGGCGCAATATCTGCGGACACCCACTCTCAAAAATGTCTTTGGTCAAGAACTAGGCATTTTACCGGGAATGGACTCTGCCCTGGCGCTCAACGCAATTCGGGAGTATGACAAGAGCGGTAAGTATGACGTAATTATCTATGACGGCAGGGGCGACCAAACTACTCTGCGCATGCTGGGAATGCCAGAAATTCTCAGCTGGTATATTCGTCGATTCCGCCAAGTCTTTACAGATTCAGATGTCGGCAAAGCCATATCACCCTTTATTCAGCCTGTAACCAGTGCTATTCTCAATGTTTCCTGGAGTGCTGATAACTTTGCTCAACAACCAACTGATCAGGCTAATCAGCTGCTTGATCAAGGCAAAGCGGCAATTGCTGATCCCCACCGTGTCGCCTCTTATCTGGTTACCAACGGCGATGCTGCTGCCATTGCTACTGCCAAATATCTTTGGGGCAGTGCTCAACAAGTAGGTCTTACTGTCAGAAGTGTAATTCTTAATCAAATACCCTTAACAACAGGGTTAGCTGCCCAATTTGAACCCCTTGAAGTCAAGGCCCTCCCTCGTTTATCATCTACTGATGACTGGCAATCCTTGATTGACGCCCTGCCGAATTTCACAAAGGTCTCACGTTCACCAAGACCTATTACCATAAATATCCCAGAACGTCAAGTCCGCCTGTTCTTACCCGGTTTCGACAAAAAGCAAGTGAAACTCACCCAGTACGGTCCAGAAGTCACTATTGACGCCGGGGACCAGCGGCGCAATATTATACTGCCCCCACAATTGAGCGGTCAACCTGTGAAAGGGGCTAAATTCCAAGATGGGTATTTAACGATTTCATTTTGAACTATGTCTGATCCTACTGCTGAGCAAACAACTGAACGCAGCGCCAAAACCAGGCAACTGCTGGGCATGAAAGGCGCTTCCCCAGGTGAAACCTCGATTTGGAAAATTCGCCTCCAGCTGATGAAACCGATTACCTGGATTCCCTTGATTTGGGGTGTTGTCTGCGGGGCGGCTTCTGGGGGAGAGTTCAGCTGGACGATTGACAACATTTTCAAAATAGCAACTTGTATGTTGCTTGCTGGACCCTTGTTGGCGGGTTACACTCAAACCATTAATGACTTCTACGACCGTGAAATCGATGCCATTAACGAACCTTACCGCCCCATCCCTTCTGGTGCCATTTCCATTCCCCAAGTGATAACTCAGGTAGTGGTATTGTTACTTGCTGGTATCGGTATTGCCTACGGACTAGATGTTTGGGCAAATCATCAATTCCCGACAATTACCTGTATTGCCCTAGGCGGTTCCTTACTAGCTTATATCTACTCAGCCCCTCCCCTGAAACTCAAACAGAATGGTTGGCTAGGTAATTATGCCCTCGGAGCTAGCTATATTGCCCTTCCTTGGTGGACAGGTCATGCTATGTTTGGTAACCTTAATTGGACAATAGTAATTTTGACCCTGTTCTATAGTTTGGCTGGATTAGGAATTGCCATAGTCAATGACTTCAAAAGTGTTGAAGGCGATCGCCAATTGGGTCTCAAGTCACTGCCAGTCATGTTTGGTGTTACTACCGCAGCTTGGATTTGCGTGGTGATGATTGATGTATTTCAAGCAGGAGTTGCTGGTTACTTAATTAGCATTCACCAAAACCTCTACGCTACCATTCTGCTACTATTGATCATCCCCCAAATTACTTTCCAGGATATGTATTTCCTGCAAGACCCCCTCAAAAACGACGTCAAGTACCAAGCCAGTGCTCAACCATTTTTGGTGTTAGGGATGTTGGTAGCAGGTTTAGCGCTTGGTCATGCAGGAGTTTAAGGTTTGTGGTAGACCAAAAGTACTAGCCCAATTCTAGTACCTAAGTTCCAGCAAGTTTGGGAGTTGTGATCCAGGTGGCTAAGCTAGTGAATTTCTTAAGATGTGAGTAGAAGACAAGGCAACGAGGAGTGACAAACACCTCAAAGCCAGAAATTCACACAGAATATACAGCTTATTTTCCGGAGGTATACAATGATAACTTGGCGTCACTTCTTAGTATTAGCTACAGCTCCCATACTTGTTTCAACTAGTGGTAGCTTTGCCCTAGCCCAAACCAAGCCAGCTATCCCAGAAATCACGGCTCAACGTCCTGCTCCCAACGGAGAAAGACCTAAGTTTTCTCAAGAACCCCGATGGCTTCAAGAACTTGACCTCAGCGCTGAGCAATCAGAGCGTATTAAAGCAATTCGCCAACAATCTAGACAGGAGATGGAAAGTCGTTATCAGGAGATGCAGGAGGCTAGAGAGCAAATGCAATCGCTGATGGCTGGTAATGCTACCCGTGAACAGTTGCGGCAACAGCATCAGCAGCTACAAAATATTCGTCAAGAATTGGGGAACCAACGCTTTGAAACAATGCTCGACATTCGGGAGGTATTGACTCCACAACAACGGGCACAGATGGCAGAATTAGCACAGCAGCATCGCGGACATTGGGGACGTCGTGGCCCTCGTCGTGTTCAGTAGGGCTAGAATTGTTTCTGATTATCTCCTAGTCGTGGCATCCTAGAACCAGAGAATTGCGAGGAACACCAAATGCCAGAACAAAAACAGGTAACCGTCGTCGGTGCCGGTTGGGCTGGATTAGGAGCAGCCTACCATCTAACCCAACAAGGCTACAAAGTCACACTTTTAGAAGCAGGCTCCTATCCTGGTGGGCTGGTGGCAGGCTGGAAGACGCCAAATGGTAACTCTGTCGAGGGAGGTATTCATGGCTTCTGGTATCCTTACCAAAACATTTTTGCTCTGGTGCGAGAGTTGGGGCTTAATCCCTTCACCTCTTTCACCCGCTCTTGCCAATATTCTCCAGCAGGGGTAGAAGTCGAATCACCAATCTTCCAAGATTTACCAAAACTCCCTACCCCCCTGGGAACCTTTATCTATACTAAATTCAAACGGTTGCCTCTGATTGACCGACTCTCGGCGTTGCCTCTACTCTATACTCTCGTCGATTTTGATAATTCTGACCAAGCTTGGCGACGCTATGACAAAATAACTGCCCGTGAATTATTCAAAGACTTTGGCGTCTCCGCCAGACTCTACAAAGAAGCCTTCGAGCCAATGCTGCTAGTAGGCTTATTTGCACCAGGGGAAATGTGTTCGGCTGCTGCTGCCTTGGGGATGCTTTATTACTTCATCCTCGCCCACCAACCCAACTTTGATGTCGTTTGGTGTCGGGGTACCGTCGGGCAAAAGATCTTTAAACCCTTGGTTGAACGTATCGAGAAAGCTGGGGGTAGGGTACTAACTAATAGACGAGTTCAAGATATTATTGTCGATCATGACGGTAAAGCAACAGGGATTGTCGCCGAAAACGAAGTTTTTTATAGCGATGCCGTCGTTTTTGCTGTTAGCGTTAATGGTATTAAGAAAATCCTCAGCAGTAGTCCGACTTTGCAAAGTTGCCAAGAATTCAGCAATCTTAATAATTTAGGGGGAATTGATGTATTGGCAACGCGGCTGTGGTTTGACCGTAAAATTCAGACCCGACATCCCTCTAATGCTTGCTTTGGATTCAATCCCACTACTGGTTGGACGTTTTTTGACCTCAATAGGTTGCAAGACGAGTACTATGATCTACCAGGCAGTGTGATTGAAGCAGACTTTTATCACGCGAATCAATTTCTCTACTTGAGTGATGAGGAGATTATCTCAATTGTCAAGCGTGACTTAGCTACTTGTCTACCGGAATTTCACAAGGCTAAGGTAATCGACAGTAGTATTATCCGGGTGGCAGGAGGCGTGACTCACTTCGCTCCCGGTAGTTATCAGTATATGCTGCCAGCAAGAACCAGTATCGAAAATGTCTTCATGAGTGGCGATTGGATTGTCAATAATCACGGTTCTTGGTCACAGGAGAAGGCTTATGTAACTGGTTTAGAGGCGGCGAATCTGGTGATTGATTATTTTGGACATGGCAGTAAGGCTAAAATTATCGCTGTTGAGCCTGATGAACCTCATATTCAGTGGGCTCGAAGTATAAACGCAACTGTACGGGATTTTAGTAAAAATTTCTTGCCCGGTTTCTGGCTACCTTAGTGGTCATCTCTGATTTGATGATGGGGTAATGTTAAGAGTTTTTTGGGTGTTTGATATCAGTAGATTTTTGATTTCTCCCAACAACTCTGTGCGGGAATAGGGTTTAGTGATATATGCAGATGCCCCCATATCTATTCCTTTTTTAATATCGTCTGGTGCTGCTTTACCAGACAAAAAGATTAATGGTGCTGCCACCTTAAACTTTTTAACGAACCATAAAACTTGCCAACCATCGAAGCCTGGCATTGAGATATCACATAAAATTAAATCTGGTTTAAAGTGTGTGGCAAAATTAGCTCCCAGAGAACCATCACTAGCAATAATTACTTCATAACCTTCAGACTCTAAAAGTTCCTGAAGTAATTTTTGGGTAACTGCATCGTCTTCAATAACCAGGATTCTCTTCATTTTGCTGCTCTTCCTAATGTTTATGATTCATACCTACAATGATTTCCCTTGGGTCTAAGCCCTGACTAGATAATCTTACTATTAGAAGTGAGGCATCATTAGAGACGGCTCCTGACAAATGACAATTTTTTTCCCTATCCTCTTCAACTTCATCTTATTTTTAGGTTAAGCACCCATAATCAATATCTTCTTAAAATCTGCTCATTCAGACAATTTTCTGTTGGCGCTATTATACTAGCTTTACTGTAGCAATACCAAAGCTTACAGCATCGAAAGGCACAGATTTTACCACAGCTCCAGTTTTGGTGTAACTGATTACAGTTTAGATGAGTTGTAGATATTTGCCATCGGTGGATTCACTGACCAAAATACAGCGAGTTTTGAAAAAAAATTTAGTTATTTTCTGTAATAGAGATTAGCTGTTCTAATAAACATCCTACTCTATCAAAAATCATATATAATTTTTATGTTAGCAGTGATAATAACCCTGTAAAACCTAATCTAGATTTACTGGAATCTAGAGCCAGATAAGTTCGATCATATACTTTTTATTGGGTTATTGCCAACAGCTATTTCAAGTTAGAGTTTTAGTTTGGTTAAAAACAAATAGAACTTACGCACTCAGCCAGATTTTTAACTAACTATTGAGCAATTTGTCGCATATAAGTACTCCATAGCTGTGCAGCTTGACCACTACTACCTCTAGTTGGGGTGTTTCGATCGTTGCCCAACCAGATACCGGTGACTAGTTGACGTTGGGGAATATAGCCTATAAACCACAAATCAACATTCTTGTCGGTGGTTCCCGTTTTCCCTGCCTCCCCCAGTCCCAATGAGGCGGCGCGTCCAGTTCCTACCTGCACAACCCCTCTTAGCATTGTAGTCATTGTCTGTGCGACTCGAGTCGATACAGCCTGCCGATTTCCTGCTCTACTATCTTCAAAGCTGTAAATCACCCGGCAGGTTTGTGGGTCATTATTGTCAGTGCAATCACTACTGTCAAGAATCCTTCTGATCCCATGGGGAGGGTTCCAAATACCGTGATTAGCAATCGCTCCATAGGCACCAGTGATTTCAAGGACATTAACTTCGCTTTGACCAAGAGCCAAACCAGGCACTGGGTCAAGTTCCGAGCTAATACCCAAGCGTTGCGCTAGTTGTACCACATTATTGAGACCAGCTTCTTGAGCCACCCGGATTGCCACCACATTTTCAGACTGTGCTAGGGCAGTGTACATATCAATATAACCGCCTGAACGCTGACAACCTGCTAGGCGTCTCATCGGAGCACAGGAGTAGGCTTTTCCCGGCGAAATGCCTTGCTCTAAGGCTGCAGCATAGGCAAAGAGTTTAAAAGTGGAACCTGGTTGTCTCTGGGCTTGGGTAGCACGATTAAACTGGCTTTGTTGATAATCTTTGCCGCCAATCAGGGTTAGAATTTCGTTATTGCCGGTGTTGAGGGTGACAAGTGCCCCTTGAGAAAATCCTAAGCGAGTACCATTGTTGTTAAGAAAGTTCTCCAGCGCTAGTTCTGCCTTTTCCTGAGCCTGAAGATCGAGACTAGTTTCCACCAGAAAATTACCTTCATTAGCCAACTCCTCTCCTAGCAACTGGCGCAGTTGACTAAAGACATAGCTGTAGAAGTAGGGAGCCTTAGTGTTGGCTAGAGATTGAAGAGCTCCATCGCTGACTTTAATGCGTGTGCGTCTAGCTCTAGTTGCTTCCTCGCTACTAATCATACCTAGGGTTTGCATACGGTCTAGCACACGATTACGCAGAGAAAGTGCTATATTGTAATTTTGAATCGGATTATAACTATTGGGCGCTGGCAAAATTGCCACCAATGTCGCTGCTTCTGAGAGGGTCAAATCTCTTGCTGATTTATCGAAATAGAATTGGGCAGCATCCTCAAACCCATAAGCTTCAATTCCCAGATAGACGCGGTTTAAATAGTTCTTTAAAATCTCGTCCTTAGAGTAAAAAGTCTCTAGCTTCAGGGCAACCACTGCCTCCCGCAGTTTTCTACCAGCACTATTATCCCTACCCACATATTCAGGAAACAAGCTCCTTGCCAATTGTTGCGTAATTGTACTGGCACCTTCGCGAATTCCTCCCCCTTGAATATTCCTGACCAGAGCTCTTACAATTCCATAGGGGTCTACACCAATGTGCCAGTAAAAGCGACTGTCTTCTGAGGCAATCAAGGCTTTAGGCAGGTAGGGAGAAAAATCCGATAACCGCCTTAGTTCCCTATGGGCATCTGTACGAGGTTGCCTTAAGGGTATCTGTTGACGAGAATAGACAACCACTGGTCCTTGGACGCCTGTTGGTAAAGGGCGCACAGGTACTTTTAACCATTCAATGCTGATTAGTAATGCCACTAAAGCAGTCAAGCCACCTACACCGTATAGGGTGTACCTAATCCCCCGAATATACCAGGGTGGGGGATTGTAGTATTGAAGCTGTACGCAAGCTGCTAGTTCTGGCGGTCCTAGGGTGAGGATATCACCGTGGCGCAGCACTAGGGAAGAAAGTCGGCGTTTCCCCCGATAGATCCCGTTGGTAGAGTTTTCATCCTTGATCATAAAGGAGGTTCGGGAGCGCCCGTAGCGTTCTAGGGACAGGTGAATTTGACTGATCACCGGGTTGCGCACGACAATATCGCAGGATCTAGAACTGCGTCCGAGCAAATATCGGTCTCCCAGTAGAGGATAAACCTCAGCTTTATCGGCATCAGCATCCTGCACCCAGAGTTCCGGTACTCTGGCATTGGGCTTAAGTGCTAGGGCTTGAAAATTAACTTTTGCTTGAACTGTCTGTATTGCTTGGGTCAATTGACCAAGCAGTGTTTTCGGAGGCTTTGGGGGCTGGGGAGAACTCATTACCGATACTTTTTTGCTAACATTTGCTAACAAATACATAAGTTTAGATGTTCTCTTAACCAAGGCGTATCAACCAATGCCCGAAGGAAAATCCCACGAGCACCATTTAGATCTCGGTTCATCTTCAAGCCGGTGGATAACGACTTAATTGTTCTTGAGCCACCTAGATTTTTGACAATCTCGCCCGTCCACGACACGGTTTTCGACGTGTAGGCTTCGTTGCACTCAATTACCATTTTTGAGTTTTCCCAGGCTTTCCACTTGAGGAAAGTCTTGAAGTCGTAATGACTTAGGGTCAGCATCTGACGCACTGATTTGTTTCTCAGCTTGCGCCTAGATTTTGACACCATTTGAGACGTTTCAAATGTTGGTAGAAGGATTACATCAAAGTTATCTACTAGAAATCTAGCCGTTTTTTGATGTAGTTCTTTGACTAGATGTTTAATCTTACAACGAAGCCTTGATGCCGCTTTTTTCAGTCTTCTTTTGTGCTGGCTCTTGGCTTTAGATATTTTCGAAATTAACTTATCAAGACGGAAGCATAACTTCTGAATATGTAAGTTAGAATCATTACCCAGCCAGCCGTAAGAGTCTTCTGACAAAAAGGTCATGAACGTGCGTACTCCCGGATCTAAGGCAACCATCCTCCCTTGGTTCTCGGTTACAGACGGTTGCACTTTTTCAGAAACAACCAGGTAATACTCGCCATAGCGTCGCGTTAACCTACCATCACTGAAACTTTCTGGTAGTGCCTCTTTGAGTCGGCACTTGCCCAATTTTGTGTGATAAATACCACAAGTTTTTATTGCCGTTTTTGGGACAAATATTGATTGGGTACTATCTCTTCTGCTACGAAATCGACATCGACGAATTTGTGCATCCTGCTTAAAGCCTTTTTTCGCCGCTTTGACTCCTAGACAGGCATCCTTAATAGCAATCGATTTGATTTGAAAAGGTACAGCTTTTGACCACTCTGGCAGACTATTTAATATCCCAGACTTGATTGCCATCCAATTAGCCTTTGTTCCCGGTTCCTGTAAATACTTAATGGTAGTGTTATAGACAAATCTACTTACACCAAACCACTGCTTTAGCAAGGCTTTTTGTTCAGGGTTTAGGAATAGACGGATCTTCCTTGATCTTCTTGCTGTAGCTCCATCCTCCATGCCTTCGGTAACTGTTAGCGAAGGCATGGAGGATGGAGAGAAGAGCTGTTGTGAGTTCGGTTTCTCGGCAGTAAACAGGATTTGAGAGAACCACGATTTCTCCACCGTTTTGCTTTGCCATAAACTCGAATATTTCAAATTCGTTCCCGTAGCGTCTCTGTAGGAATTATCGACACCATTGGTCTCGGTGGGCAACAACAATTGTGAGCTTATCGCCTCGCATAAGTCTGACCAGTAGGGTTTGCAGTCCTTTTGGCTTGAAGTTGACTCCTCAACCGATGTCTTTGATGACTTGTGCTCCTCAATAACCCTTTCGCCTAAACTCAACTTGTCTGGCGAGTTCGTTTCGTTGCTTGCTTGAAGAGACTCGGCAGTAGCAAACAATGGCAGCTCTAGTTGCACCATCGATGTAGGACTCGACGTCATAGAGTCTTTGTCGAGCTTCATTTTTGATGCTTTCGATTTTCCCTTGCTCTGCATATCTTCTGAGAATATTAGGATGCAAACCCAGAAATTAGACCGCTTTTGGGAGTGGTACATATGCCCCGCCTAAAAGCTAGCATATGTTAGCGTTAGTGAACAAATAATTTACTCTTGATTAACCCTAGCGGAGTTCTAGATGGGGCGGTCGCAAACAACGCCCTGTAGCTTTGTTTCCCAGATGTTAAACCTGGTAGGCACTCTCGAAAATGCCCTACAAACCTTGGCTAAGCTTACGCCTAGCTTTGTCTCTACTTTGCGTAAAATATTGGCATGATTTAAGTATAGATCATTTACGCCGTTCGACCATGCTCAACAATTATACCAGGGGACTCCTCCAGGAGTTAGTTGCTCGCAATACAATCAAACCCAATCCAGAAAAGCAAACTTTTGTGCTCCATACTCCGGAGTTACCCAACAGAAGCTAGAACTATTTGAAAAACCCTCGCTTCGCTATACTTGCAAGAGTGAGCCAGAAGCCAAAGTCAAGTTGCTTGGCGATAAGGGGTTAAGGAGGGTATAGGGTGTGCGGTGTAGGGTGTAGGGAACTTTGAGATGGGGATTTAACCTCTCCTAGAAAGAGAGCGAATTGCCGCAAGTCGGGGATTTTCAACCTATTGAGTCCCTACACCCTACCCCCTAGACTCCACACCCCGTTGTTAAGTTATAGGACAAATAGCAGAAGAGGGACTGGGAAAGTAAGAGATTTGTACCTCTTCCCAACCTCTTCAATCGGGTTGCTTTGCCAAGATTAATTAGTAGCTACTGACATCTCGGTTAAATCTTGAATTATGAAGTTTCAGCTCAACTGGTCTGGTGGTAGGGGTTCTCGGCAGGCTCACAAAGAGCAATTGGTCAGTTTAAGAAATCGAATCAAGCTCAGCGGTAAGAGTACTTTATGTACATTATTAGTTGCTCTTTGGTGGGGAGTTGCTGCACCAGCCTCGGCAGCCGAACGTCTGACACTACGCTTGGGACCATTTGAGCAGTCTGTGCCCATTGCCGACTTAGAAAAATTTGCTGAAACTGGAGAGATGACGAGGGCACTCAAACCTTACAGTAGGCTGCTGACACCACAGGTAAGGCAGTTGCTGGCAAGACGCCTGCAAATCGACCCGAATATGACTGAGAAATTCGTCAACGACTTACTCCATTCACCTGATGGTGTAAGATTACTCAAAAGAATTGGTCTAGCACTTCCTGATAGTAGCTTAGAGCAATTACAGGCAGCACTGTTTTTGGCAGCAAGGCAAGCCAATGGTTTGAGCGTGCTTAGTTTTTTGCAGGCTTACCCAGAGGAGAGTGTGGTTGTAGATGCTACTTCCATGGCAGCAATTGCTCTCCAGCTCAATAGCTCTTACTTACAGAGTTTAGCCATTGGTCCTTTGTTAGAGCGGGAACTAACCGTTGCCGACTCTGACAGCTTACCCCTCAATTTTGACCCAGCTGAAACTGGTTCCGAATACGTGCGGGAGCGAACCTTAAAGCTCAGAGACAGACCAAGGGGACGCACCATCCTTGTAGACTTATACTGGAGTCGCTATTCCTCAGGACCGTTAGTGGTTCTCTCTCACGGTTTTGGCTCTGACCGCAAATTTTTGCGCTACATCGGACGTCATTTGGCTTCCCACGGACTCACTGTTGCCTCCCTAGAACATCCAGGCAGCAATTTTAATTGGATTAATGGGGTTTCTATGAGTGGTAATCCTGGAGATTTGGTACCAGCATCAGAGTTTATTGAACGCCCCAAAGATGTCAGCTTTATGCTTGATCAATTGGCTAAACTCAATTACCGATACGGTAGTCTCAAAGGCAAGCTTAATACTAAACGGGTTAGTGTTATTGGTCATTCTTTTGGGGGCTACACTGCCTTGGCTTTGGCTGGGGGAGAATTAGACTTGGAGTCGCTGCGGCAGTTTTGTCAAAATCGTTCTCCCATTGGGCGCTCGCCAGCAGATTGGTTTCAGTGTGCCGCCACTCAATTACCAGATGAATATTTCGGACTGCGGGACCGGCGGGTGGCGCAGGTGATTGCTCTCAATGCTATGACGGGACGTCTATTTGGCAGCAGCGGTTTAGCTAGGGTCAAAACCCCAACCTTAATTTTGACTGGGACAGAGGACGCAATTACCCCTTCTGTTGATAATCATCTGCGACCTTTTGCTCAGTTGGGCGGTTCTAAGTATCTGCTGGCTGCGATTGGAGGTACTCATTTAAGTGTGACTGATAAGGGGAATCTTAATGATGCGATGGCAAGGAGTACTTTAGTCAAAGAACGAGTTGGGGAAGAAGTAGAGCCACTGCGGCAGCTTTTGAAGGGTGTGAGTTTAGCTTTTATCAAACAGCTAACGCCGGAAGCCAAAACCTATGAACCGTTTTTGAAACCTGCCTATGCTCAGTCTTTCTCAACGCCAACATTATCTTTGCGTCTGAGTACACAGTTGCCGCCAACGATGGCTGGTTGGTTTCAAGTTTTAGCACTTCCTCAGCAGCGGGTTGCACTACGCTTGCCCAAGTTAAGCAACTTTTCCCTCAATGCTATTAAATCTAATGTCTCGCCTTCAGCAAGTGCCATGCCGCGCTTAGATCGTCATACTGGGAAACTTAATCGAGTTTTCACTGAACTTCTAAAAAACTATGAGATTAAGAGTAATCGTCCACTGGCGTAAATTTGCTATCACTTAAGCCAAAGCAGGGGAGGGAGACGCTCCAGACGCTCCAGACGCGGAGAATTCAAACTAGCTGTTGAGTAATTGATTAGCACAAATCCTTAAGTTGAGATCTTAAATAGCAAAACTTGAGTTGTTTTTGGAGCTTAACAGAGGCACAGTGGAATCAGTTAAAGCAAATCACTTGCAAGATCAGGGCAAGGACATCTTATTTTTGATTTTCCTACTGGACAAAGGGTTCAGCTATTTAGTCTTGAGGCTGATGAATTTATGGAACCTTACTTGGAAAACATCTAGATTTTAGATAAGTTTGCCCTATTTGTAGGTTATAGCGCTGCGTTTAACTCTTTATATTCAATTTGTCAATACATATTATCTCCTGCTTACTAGCTGAAAATTACATATTTTTTTGATTGGTTTTTAGGTAGTATTTTAGATAAGTTATAGGATTATTTTTATGAGATTAAGAAACTAAAAAATAAATAATATCAAACACAGATTGGGGTGAGTATAGAAGGGGTAACTATACTTTTGTTACTCATTATTCAAAAGTATCGAGACAGATACAATACTTGAAGCTTGTGGATATCAACTAATGTTAGTAACTCAACCTCCAGCTATCCTCGACAATTGGTATCGCTTTATTTTCGCTCTATGTACTAGTTTGTATCCCCTAGCTACAAAAAAACTAGTCTTTGAGTTACACAATGATTACTCAGGTTTAACTTCTCCTGCTTATGCAGAAAAACTGATTTTTTAATAAAACTTAATATATTGAATTTTATAGACATAAACTAGGCATGATCGCCTACAATCAAAAAAGTAAGAATTACCTAATGTCTCGATTTTCTGAGGCTCTATAGAAATAAAATTTTTAGGCGGCTGATGATCTATCCAGGACTGTTATTACAAGAGCGCTATCGGGTAATTAAACCAATGCGCAGAGGAGGCTTTGGTGATACCTGGGAAGTTGATGATGGCGGTATCCGAAAAGTTCTGAAGGTGCTCTATCAAAACTTCCCTCAGGTAGTCGAACTATTTAAGCGGGAAGCCGAAGTCTTAAGTAAACTGAGTCATCCAGGTATTCCTACAGTGGAGTCAGATAGCTACTTTACTTTTAGCAGTGAAGGTAGTAACGAACTCGTACACTGTTTGATAATGGAAAAAATTGAAGGCTCAAATTTGTACGAATGGTTACAACTACATCAACCCATTAGCCAAGAGCAAGCCCTCTGCTGGTTAAAACAGCTAGTGGTTATTTTAGCTCAAGTCCACGCTCAGAACTATTTTCACCGAGATATTAAACCATCTAATATCATGCTGCGACCAGATGGGCAACTGGTGTTGATTGATTTTGGTGCAGTTAGACAAATTACCGAAACCCATATCATTAAACTGGAAGCAGAAGCTGTCACCAAGATTTATTCCCAAGGCTATACTGCACCAGAGCAATTTAGAGGTCAAGCTATTCCTCAGTCAGATTTCTTTGCCCTAGGACGTAGTTTCATCTATTTGCTAACAGGTAAGCAACCCACAGCCTTTGAGGAAAATCCTCACACTTTTGAGTTGGGTTCCCAAAGTTGGCGAAAAAATGCACCCCAGGTTTCTAAGGACTTGGGGGATTTGATTGATGAGTTGATGGAACCATCCTTACAGAAAAGACCTCAAAATGCTGAGGAAATTTTATACCGCCTCACTATACTCTCAATCGAATCATCTATTCATCCCAGTCTGGAAGATTTACCCAAGCCCCTCAAGTTTGGAGCTAAGCAACTTTTAAAACATGAACTACAACAGACTCTCAAGCAGATTAGGACTCCTAAAATAGCTTTATATGGTAGAGCAGGAACAGGTAAATCATCCCTGATTAATGCCATTTTAGGAGAACGCCGCACTGAGGTTAGTGTTGCCAGGCGAGGAACCTTAGAGCATCATTCCAATCTATATTATCGGGATGGATGGAAAATAAACTTTGTTGACTCTCGTGGGGTAGATGATGCCGAAGGTCAAATCGCTTTTCAACAAGCAATCGAGTACATCGTTAACGAACAAGTAGATATCCTATTATTCGTGATTCCAGTAGATGAGCGTAATGTACAAGGGGACATTGAATTTCTCAAGGCTCTCAAACTAGCTCATCATCAAAAACACAAGACTAAACTACCCGTTATTTTAGTTTTAAATAAAATTGACCGGATTGAGCCAGGATGTTGGTATCCTCCTTACAATCTTAGCTTAGACTCTGCTGCTGACTCCAGGAAACCTAAAACTCTCAAAGAGGCAAAAGAAGCCAATATTAGAGAGTGCATTCAAGCAAGACTCAATGAGTACAGTGGGCTGAGTGAAACCTATGTCCCTATTTGCGCTAAGTGGAATGAATGGGAAGACGCACGCTATAACATGGATGAACTAGCTCTAAATATATATAATTACCTTCCTGACGAAGCTACTAGATACGGCTTTGGGGGAGCAGCTGCCGACACTTCACTTAAAAAAGCTATAGCTAGCAAATTTACCTCGGCAGCAGCATGGTTAGCATTCTTTGCAGTCTTAGTACCTATTTTTGATCTGGAGAGAGTATTACTGATACAAAAACGTTTGGTCAGTATGATTGCCCAAATTGCTGGTACTAATCAGGGAAAAAGCCAATTAGCCGATAATTTTTTGCGCCAATTAGATGCCAAACCAACAATTGCTAGATCTTCTGCCTTATCTACAACTTTGGCAATTGGGGAAGCGGCCATTCATTACTTTATTGATCAGGAAAAAACCAAACAGGTAAAGCAAACTTATTCTCAGCAAGAAAAGCGTCTAGAACCTGAATTTCAAGCAGCATTCCAAGTGGGCAACAAAGAGATATACAAGAGATTAAAGGAAATAGACGCTGAACTGCATAAGCGTTACGGTGTTAAACGTATATATGATCATCAGCAGGACTGTATTACTATCTAAGTAATAAGTAATAAGTAATAACATATATTAATCAGAACTTATTACTTAAAAAGTAGTTGAAGGTGAGGTAAACTATAACTCGAAGTCTCGGAGGCTTCTTCAAATTAAGAATCAGCTGACTGCAATTCATCCAAACGTGCTAGCACCTGTTGGCTGTGAATTGCTGGCCTCACGCCGAGAAATTTCTCCCGTAGGATGCCATCTGGATCAATTATATAGGTGTGGCGTAGAGAGACAAAACCCATCCAAGAACCGTAGGCTTTGCTAACTGCACCATCGGTATCAGCTAATAAGGGAAATTTAAGTCCCTCTGAATCACAGAATTGGGCATGGGAGTCAATATCATCGGCACTCACACCAAGAATCTGCACATTTCGCTCGATGTACTTGAGTAAGTCTTGCTGGAATCGACGGGCTTCTAAAGTACAACCAGAGGTAAAATCTTTAGGATAGAAGTAGAGGACAACCCACTTGCCTTGGTAATTTGAGAGGGAAACTTTGCCATCATCATTGTTAGTCGGCAGAGTAAACTCTGGAGCTGGTTGATTTAGAGCTGGCTGTTTACCGCCAAGGGCATACACTTCTGGTGTGAAGTTGAACCAGCCTATGCAGGCGCAGATGCTGGCTAAAAGCATACTTAGAAAAGTTCGGCGGGAAATCATAGTCAAATATTGAGAGCTTCGCTTTACATAAGTTTACATTTTTTTGACCTCTTGCGTGTTGATTATTTATTGCCCATTGAACTATGAAGTATGAGCCATGAACAATGAACTATGAACAATGAACTTTAAAAAAGTTATGGTGGCAGCAAGACTCTTGGGCAAAGGAGTTTGAGTCATGATGGAAACTAACAACGAAAACACCTTGCAAGCTTTGTCTTGGGCACTGCAAGCTTCTCAGGGGAGATTTTCACTGATTTTAGCACGTTGCAATTATGCAAGTTTGCGCAGGCAAATAGTGCTACAGTTACGACCGCAATTGCAGGAGAGAGCTTCCCTCGTATTGACAGAAATCACCTTGCATAAGTCAGTTAAGAGGTTATTCGCCACACTGAAAAATCAACTAGGGGAGAAGCAGCCACAGGCATTAATGGTGTTTGGGCTGGAGTCTTTGAGCAATCTAGAGCAGGTTTTGACTGCTGCCAATCAAGTTAGGGAAGAGTTTGGCAAGCATTTTCATTTTCCTCTAGTATTATGGGTAACTGATGAAGTGATGCGCTGCCTAATTCGCTTAGCACCGGATTTCTACAGTTGGGCAACCAGTGTTGAGTTTGCGATCGCTACTGATGATTTAATCAATTTTATTGAGCAAACTACTGATGCCGTGGTTGCCAAAGTTTTAGATGCGGGTGCAGGTATTTTTCTAGATAATACTGCTCTCAATTTAGAAATTGGTTCCCCACTACGCACTGAATTAGAATCAGCACGCCAAGAGTTGCTTGCTCGCGGTGCTAGATTGAATCGGCAGCAAGAAGCTAGTCTAGAATTTGTCATTGGTAGAGAGTTAGATAATTTACAGCAGGATGCTAGGCAACATTACGAGCGGAGTTTGGCGCTTTGGCAGCAGCAGGAGGGTGAAGAGGGGGAGACGGGGAGACGGGGGGAGGGGGAGACGGGGAGACGGGGGGATGGGGAGACGGGGAGACGGGGGGATGGGGAGACGGTGAGATGGAGGGACGGGGAGATGGGGAGCTGGGGGGACGGGGAGAGGGGGAGA
>JAAHGS010000136.1 GCA_010692645.1 Symploca sp. SIO2E9 | reverse complement strand
CGTAGCCGTAAGGATACGGGTTCTTTGAAGCAACTACAGCAAAAGAAGCGTTCAAAACTCAGTAAGTCCTCTCCGGAGGACAGGGTTTTTGAAACCCCGTCCTACGCAGTGAGGCGGGGTAGTTCATTTGCTCCGCTTGAATACCGATTTCAGGTTAAAAGAAATTTTTCGCGGGATGTGAATTCTCCGTGTCTGGGCGTCTGGGCGTCTGGTGTGTCTGCTTACTTAATTTCCCCACACCTTTGTTTGTTCACCCGCTACAGATGCTGATAACGCCCAGACGCAGTGATGGATTATAGCAAATATTTAGGAAATTTATATTACATAATGTGCTTTTTGTAACACAATTTTGTAAAGTTTTGTTGCTAAATAGACCATTTTTAAGTCTTTTTCTTGTGGTGCCCCGATTTTGAAAAAAAAATTGTTCATAAATCGAAAAAGTGGTCAAAATTATCCTCAAAAATGTATTATCTTTATAGAGGGAGAAAGAAGACAGAACATTAAAGTCTGTCCAAAGTCCAATAGTTCTGCCGAGCAAGTCTTGACTAGGTAGAATTTTTAAGACTTTAAAGACCCCTACAAGGCTGTCCAGAGCATTTGTAGGGATCAGACAGAAGACCTTAATAGATGATTCTGAGCTGTCCTTCTCTACCCAATTACCTGTAAACCCAATCATTAGGATCCATAAGGACAATCATGCAAAAACTCTACAAGGCAGTAGTAGCACTACTTGTTGCCCTAGCTCTTGCTTGGACACCTTCTTTTACTAGCGTAGCATCTGCAGATGAGGCTCATGAGCACGCACATGCTGGCATCTTTGTGATGACAGATGGTGTCTATGTAACCGGTGAGCTAGGAAGTGGACTAAATGCGCCTCTAGAGGAGGGTGAAGTGTTCCATGTCTACTATGACACACAACGCTTACAACCCTTAGATGGAGAAGAATGTTTCCCTGTTGAAGAAAGCGATCAGCTAGAACTATCTGGTAACTTTGAGGAGCATGATCATATAGCTTTCCCTTCTTTCGAACTACATAGTAGCTTTGGAGCTTTGAAAGGGTATACTTTAGAACTAACTGGTGAACTTGCAGCATCAGTAGGTACTGAGCCGGTTACTCTTCAGAACCTTCACCAACTTGCTGGTGAACCATTTGAAGCAGATTACGTAATGCTTTCACCTCCTGAACCAGAACTTGAAGCACCTTCTTGCCTAAGTGAGATGACGATGGATTTTAACCTCACAAAAGATAATGGAACAATGTGTTCTGACCTAGGAGTAACTGTTCCTGTAGCTTGCCTAGAGGAATAATTTTTAGTACCCGGAGTAAATTCTGACGAGAGGGCTAACTAAAGCCTAGCCTTTAGAACTTCTCTTGAAGGAAGCAAATCAGAAAAGGTATGGTTTAAAACTATACCTTTTCTGATTTAAATAAAATAAATTTTCCCCTTCTGCCTTGCGCGTAGCGCTATAAATCAGGCTTTGATAGACTTCTGATTAGAGTATTTTGAGGAAATTACTGAGTGAATGAAAGATTTACTATTTTCTTCTGTGCAACGTTGATAAGATCGAAAAATCAAATAGGATAATTACTTGCTAATTGAGTCAATCATGAGCAATTCTTCGCTCAGCTACAATGACTTTATCGTTATTATCAATATTTATATAGTAATCAATCCAAGCAAAATCCCACCAATCAGAACCCCCATCGTGACCGTATGATAGATGATTTTGAGCTGGATATTCTGGTTGACCTAACAGAGCAATAACTTGATTTCTATCCATCCCTGGCTTGATACTGAAAAACTTTTCTTCAGAAAAATCTGGAGGTAGAACAGTATCAATTAATGGATTAGGTCGATAGTAGCATTCAACACCCATCACAAAAACATTACCCACAGAAAAACAATCTGAAAACATCGATAATGTATAAGAGCTAAAAAACAATAAAAAGGGTGTTAATGTCATGCAAAAAATACCATACTTCCGGTAGTTAATTCTCTTCCCCATTCGAGAAATAAACCAAGTGATTAAACCCAAGACTAGAGCAACAAAAAGTCCCCCAAGAAATACTGGAGTTGAACCAATTGTTAGGGCAGAAGGCAGCATGCTACCCCAACAGAATCCCACGATTGTAAATAGCCCAGTCATAATCAATCGTTTGTCACTCCAGTCAGAGTTTTTGAATACAGTTAGAATTAACCAAGTAGCTAAACCTAACAGCAGAGCTTCTAATAGTCCTGCAACAAGAAGTTGAGTTGTGCCATAAACTAAGGCAAAAGGGAACTGGCTACCATAAAAAAATCCCAGTACTACAAATAAACCAGTTATAATCAATCGCTTGTGAGTCAGGAAATACTGTCTGAATAAAGTTAGAATCAACCAAGTACTTAAACCCAAAATTAAAGCAATTAGAATTCCACTAAACAATAGTGGAGTTGATTGGTATTCAAAGACCATGGGTAACCGAATACTAAAACATAAACCCATGAGTACAAATAGTCCTGTCACAATCAATTTCTCGGTTGCATTCATAAGCTATTTAACTCTACCTTTAATTTTCTATAAAAGCATTAGTACCATGCTAAGTTTTTCTAGGCAAATTTAAATTAATCTGTCCCATAGTTATTAAATACTGTATTTGTCAAGGGCATAATTTTGTCCTTTACACTGCTTAACAAAAAATTTGTCCCTCGAAGCTAGTGAAAACTTAGATAATGCTCTGTGTAATTGGCTCAAATTACACGGTAAATCAGGGGTTTGAGACGAAACTAGTATTTTTTAACACACAAAGCACCAATTATATACCTATACTTATTTTTTCATTGTCAACAAAATAAGTCAATTCTCACAGTAAATGAGAATATTCTCAATAATCGCCCTAATGTGAAGTTAAGATACAAATGATTGATTATAAATTAAAAACTGATTGTAAGAAATAATTGTTTTTACTTATCATCGCCGTCACTTTCGGGAAAAGTGCTCTCAACAACGTCACAAGAACAAATTTCACGCGAATTTGCCCTCAAGTATAAAACTGGGCTAATTACGGAGGGATTCTTTGCCCGTTGTCGCAATAGTAACTACCTGGGCGAACTTTTGACCTACTTATCTTTTGGGATGCTGGCGATGCACTGGCTACCATTTGTAATTCTGGGAGGATTTATTGCTGGTGTGTTTATTCCCAACATGCTCAAAAAAGACCGTTCCCTTTCCCGCTACCCCGAGTTTGAAGTTTATAAAGCCAATTCTGGATTGTTATTTCCCAAAATATTTGCTAGCGATCGCCAGGCTGTTGAGAAATCGGTTGAGGCAGGGTGAGCGAAAAAAGGTGTGGGGAAATAATTAAGCAGACGCGGAGACGCGGAGACGCGGAGACACGGAGAAATCAAATCCCACGCAAAATTTCGTTCACCCGTTGAGGCATAGCAGAACAATAAAAATGTAGGGATTTACTTACTACTTAGGGCTTGCAGCATCTTACAAAGACCACCTGGGGTTTAAACCCCAGGCTCATAGCTTTCATTCCTCTTGCAAGAGGACTAAATGCCGACAAGACTTGAGTTTGAGTCCACTTAAGTGGACTTATGCTATTAGGTGTGGAATTAATTCCACGGCGGGAAATGTAGCTTACGGAACAATGCTGCAAGCTCTCAGTACTACTTATTACTTATTACTTATTAAAAACTTCCCCAACCAGTCCTTGAGTTTATAAGTAGCGCGGCAGTCATCCTCGTTGTAGCGTTGAATAATATCAAGACAAGAACGATTACCCGTATCTAACCACTGGTCATATAAGCAAACCGTGTGAGAACCATTCATCTCGGCATCACGCCATTCAAAACCTAGCCATCTAGCTAGGTGTTTAAGAGAATAACTCTCCACTGGTAACTTAACCGTATTCATAACTTGCTTATGCACATCCACAAAGCGAGAAAGCAGTGTTTCTAAATGCAGTTGTGGTGTTTTGTAAACTGAACCTAAGCGCTTAACTGTTTCCGCTTCATACTCGGAAAAATGGAAAATCGGTGCTTCCGGGTAAAGCCAAACTAAAGCTAAAAACTGCTTCCAAATTAAAACCTCATCATCTGGGTGCTCTGCCAACAGACAATGGAAATTCTCAGTATGATTGAGCTTATCAACCACCAACACACCTAGCAAATAGTCGAGATTAAGATCCGGTTGAGCCTCGATATCAAAGTAAAGCTCAATCGGTGCCGTAGGTAAATTATTGGTGTGGACAATAAGACTAGGGCTATTGCCTTGCTCACACTCTGAATTAGTTTTCCCATCGGGAGGTTTAGGAGTAAGAAGTGCTTGCTTGTAAACAGTAGACTTAGCTTGGGTAACTAGATTTAAGGCAACTTCCGGTTCCAAAGCTGGTTCGAGGGTACTAATAGTAGATGCAGCTAGAGATTCTACTGTCGTCACACCTAAAGCTTGCAAATCCTGATAGCGTCTCGGTGTTACTCCTGGTAACAGAGAGATATGCTGCTCCTGTTGTGCGATCGCATAACAGCTACTATACCAATGACAAAGACTACACTTCTGACGAGAGATAAATACCTCTGGTTCTTGGCGCTGTAGTAAGGTGTCGATACATTCCAAGACTAACTCTTGCATCAGCGGCACTGAGGTTTCTAAGTTCACTGCGTAGGGATTAGGGCGACGCAAAATTAACCAAGCTGTAGTTGGCCAAACTCCTTGGATGGCTCTCAGAATTTGGGAGCAAAAAGCTGATAGAATCTTATATTCTTGCTTGGGGCGTTTGCCTAGCTTAATGTTAGTGGGAACATAGATCCAATCACCAAAATTAGACTGCCCTGGCTGTATTTCTAACAAATCAGGAGTAGAAAGCAGTGTCACTCCCCCCTTAATTTGTGTAAGTAGTACTGCTCCAGCAATACGCTCTGTTCCCTGCTGCATTAATTCCCACGTTGCCTTAGCCCCAGCTTCCCAATCTCGCCAAGGGTAGCTAGGTCGTTTATAATTGGCAGTTGTAATCACCGCTTTCTTATAATTGCGGCTATCATCTAGCAGTTTGAGCAGAAAATCTTGCTCAGAGTCTTGTTGAGAAGAGTCTTTGTAGGTGTCGAGAAAAGCTCTACGCCTACAGCGCTTGTAATCGAGTAGTAATTCGTCTGTTAGCAGCATGGCATCAAGCTGTTCAAATCAGCCTGTGACAGCTCAGCAAATAGCCCACGGTGTCTAATCTCCAATTGTGAATAATGCTGTGCCATAGGCAGCAGCTGTATGCTTTGATGGCACCACCGGTACTTGCAGGTGACGCTGACGCATCACTCTCCAGGCATTGTTTTTGGCACCTCCACCAGCAGTATAGACCCGAGTTAGACAAGTAGCACCAAGTTGTTGCAATAAATGATATCCTCGTGCTTCAATTCGCGACATCGATTCCAGCAAGCCTTGGAGGAATTCTACCGCCTCAGCTGGTTTTGGTTCCAGTTTAGGGGGTAAGTGAGGGTCATTGACTGGAAAGCGATCGCCTGGTTTGAGTAAGGGATAATAATCTAAGGGACTCTCTTGCCGAGCATCAATTTGGCGAGAAAGACTCTCTAATTCCCTATCGCTGAAAAAGTGCCGCAACACTGCCCCACCAGTATTAGAAGCTCCCCCCGCCAGCCATAAATCACCAAGTCTGTGACTGTAAATGCCATAGCTGGCATTATCAATAGGGGTGTGGCTTAATAGCTTGAGCACCAAAGTAGAACCTAAGGAAGTTACTGCTTCACCTGGTTGTTTAGCACCACTAGCAATAAAAGCAGCAATACTATCGGTGGTTCCAGTACAAACAATGCAGTCTCGCCGCAATCCCAAGCGATAGGCAACTTCAGCAGTAACTTCACTTACTGGAGTGCCAGGAGCAAGCACCTGTGGCAGTATTGGCAAAACTGTTAATTGTTCTAGCCAGGTGGGATAGCATAACTTTTGAGGGTCATAGCCCAGTTTTAAAGCATTATGATAGTCACTAATACCAAGATTGCCGTGTAAAAGAAAGGCTAACCAGTCGGCTTGATGTAGGAAATAACAATTTTCAATATTGAATTTTGTCTGACTTTGCCTTTCTACTAGAGTATTTTCAACTAACCACAGCAGTTTAGCGAGGCTGGAGGTAGCACTTAAAACCACATGGTTAGGGGGAGCAATCGCTTTTAACTTCTCGAGCATACTTACTCCCCGCCCATCGTTGTAGTAGAGGATGGGGGCATCAACTGGTTTTCCCAACTGATCACATAGCAGTACAGTAGAGGAAGTACCGTTAATAGCGACTGCTCTAATTTCCCTTCGTAACTTCTGGGGAATTTGCTCGATAAGAGTTTCCAAAGCTTGTTGCCAGTGTTCTGCTGTAGCTACAACAGTTGCTGGAAATGGATATTGTGTTTCGGCTTGGATTATACCTTCAGCATTAATCACGATTGCCCGTGCGCCAGAGGTGCCAAAATCGATACCAAGGTAGAGGTTCATCTGTCATTCCCCTAGATTCTAAGTAGTCGGACATAAATAAACGTGACTATGTAAAGAAGTATGAAATCGCCCGAAGTTACCCTACACCCCACACCCCACACCCTGCACCCTGCCTAAACCAGTAACCTTTATTTTTGTCCAGGTACTTATGTTTCCCATCAAATACCCTCCGCCTCAAACTCACCCGCCCAAGTCGCCTAGAGAAACCCTACCTACAATGTATGATCTTCCCAGTGAAAACCCGGAGGATCCTGGTTTGCCTGATGAATTCCACAATTTACAAGCACAATTGTTGAGCCTCACCTTTCAACCGCCCCATTATCCAGCAGAGCAGGTATTTTGTGCTAGCGACATGAACCTTTACTATGATGTACGTAATCCTCTGTGGTACAAACGACCAGATTGGTTTGGGGTTGTCGGTGTACCTCGACTTTATGATGGAGTCGATATGCGCCTTTCTTATGTGGTTTGGCAAGAGGGCCTAGTGCCTTTTGTGGTGGTGGAGTTGCTTTCTCCAGGTACAGAAAAGGAAGATTTAGGGGAATTTGATTTAGAGAAACTGCCCTCTGAGTCTGGAGAAGTTGCGGATAATGGGCAAGTAATTTTGCCTCAGAGTAAGGATAAACCAGCACGAAAATGGGAAGTTTATGAACAGATTTTAAGGATTCCTTATTATCTAGTTTTTAGTCGTTATACCAATCAGCTACGAGTATTTAAATTAGAAGGGGGACATTACCAAGAGTTAGAGTTACAAGAGTCACGGATGTCGATTACTGAGTTAGGTTTGGGCTTGGGGTTATGGCAAGGAGAGTTTCAGGGAATTGAGAGGTTGTGGTTGCGTTGGTATGATCAAAAGGGAAATTTGATTTTGACTGAAGCTGAGCAGGAAAGACAACGTGCTCAACAGGCTGAAACTAAATTAGAGACTTTGCTAGAGCGACTGCGGGAATCGGGAATTGATCCTGATAAGTTGGGTGAGCATTATTGAATTGAATCTAGCCGCTCACAGGTGAACGAAATTTTCGTGGGACTTGAATTCTCCGTGTCTCCGTGTCTCCGCGTCTGGAGCGTCTGTTTACTTATTTCCCCACGCCTTTTTTCGCTCACCCGCCGCTCACTTTCATCGATTCTAAGCACTACCACTACATTCGTAATATCCGGAATAGCTGCTAAAGAAAATGTTGATATGCCATAACTGAAATAGGCAACTTTGACCACAGGCAGCACATGGTGATGAGGCTAGATTTAGAACGATTTTTTGAAGCTTGTAACCCTGGCACAACCATAGACATGGGAAAGGTTGAGCATCAAGGGTATTATATTGATTTTGCCACTGTGCGAGGTAGCAAGGCTATTAAGACACTAAAGCGAACTATCAGCCGTTTATTACCTCATAAATCTACCTGTCAGTTATTTACCGGACATATTGGCTGCGGTAAGTCTACGGAGTTATTGTGCCTCAAAGCTGAGTTGGAAGCAGAGGGATTTCATGTCGTCTACTTCCAAGCTACTGAAGATTTGGACGTGGCAGATGTTGATCTTACGGATATTTTACTAGCGATCGCTCATCAAGTTAGTGAAAGTCTAGAGAAGAGTAAAGTCGAGCTAGAACCCAAGGGTTTCCAAGCCTTCTTGAAAAAAACTGGAGAGTTTTTACAAACTCCCATAGAACTAAGTGCAGAAACTGAGTTGGCAGGAGTTGGCATTAAGGGCAGTACGGAAAAGGGAGTAGAATTTTCCCTGCCTGTGGGCATTGGTAAGATTACTGCGAAGGCGAAAAATAGCCCGCAGACACGCTCTAAGCTAAGGCAGTACCTTGAACCGCAAACTACTCAGATTCTGAAGTGCATTAATGAAGAAATTCTCAAGGTTGCCACAGAGCAGTTAAAACAGCGTGGTCAAAAAGGACTTGTGGTGATTGTCGATAATCTGGATCGAATTGAAAACAAAAAAGGTTCATCATCGAGTAAGTTACTACCAGAATATCTTTTTGTTGACCGGGGAGAACAGCTCAGTCAGTTACATTGCCATGTAGTTTACACTGTACCACTGTCGTTGTTTTTCTCCAATGAGCGGGAAGCACTGAAAAATCGTCTAGGGCATGGTGAAAGCCCAATGGTTTTGCCGATGGTGCCAGTACAATTACGAGATGGTAGTGAATGTGCCGAGGGAATGGCTCTGCTAAGGCAGATGGCGTTAGCTAGAGCTTTTCCAGATGCTGAGCCAGAGGAGCGCCTCGGTTACGTGAGAGAAGTTTTTGACAGTCTGGAAACCTTAGATAGATTATGTCGTGTCAGTGGTGGTCATGTGCGAAACTTGTTGGGGATGCTTTATGGGTGTCTTCGGGAAGAGGATCCGCCTATTTCTCGTTCTGTTTTGGAAAGAGCAATTCGGAAAGAGCGGGATGGCTTGCTATTGGCGATTGATGAGCAGGAGTGGGAGCTGCTGTTTCAGGTGGTGAAGGACCAATTAGTCAAAGGGGATATAGAATACCAAACTTTATTGCGAAGTTTGTTTGTATTTGAATACCTTGATGAACAAGGGAGCTGGTTTTGTTTAAACCCGCTTTTGTTTGAAACGGAAAGGTATAAGTCGTGGAAGCAGCAGAATGGTTAGATAGGTTGTGGGGGTTAGGGTGTAGGGTGTGGGGTGTAGGGTGTGGGGAAAATTTTTTTGGAACTAAGACAATCAATTCTGGATTTATGTGTACAACTACCCCACACCCTACACCCTTTTTACACCCCACACCCTTTTTATGGAAGCATTGAGCTAATGGGAGAACCAATAAAGTCTTACCGAGATTTAAGGGTTTGGCAAGAAGCTATGAATTTAGCCGAAGCTTGTTATCGAACTACTAAAACTTTTCCTAGAGAAGAGCTTTATGGAATGATCTCACAAATTCGTAAAGTCTCTGCCTCAATTCCCGCCAATATCGCAGAGGGCTACGGTCGAAGAACTAGAGGAGAATATATCCAATTTTTGCATGTGGCACAAGGCTCTCTCAAAGAGCTAGAAACACATTTGTTACTTTCGATTAGAGTTAAACTCGCTTCTTCTGAGAGCTTGTACCCAATTTTAAGTCAATGTGAATCAGTTGGAAGACTTCTATTAGCTTTGATTCGATCTCTTGAGAAAAAATAAAAACCCTACACCCCACACCCCACACCCTACACCCTACTAGATATGACTGATTCATACAGAGCGGAAGATGTTGTTTCTGAAAATGAACGCTCACTGAATACTTTAGTGCGATCGCTAACTCGATTTCAAGGTAGATTTTCCTTGATTCTGGTGCGGTGTAATTATGCTAGTTTGCGAGATAGGATTCTGCAACAGGTGCGTGAGCGATGCAGTATTCAGATTCGAGAGTTAAATCTCTTGGAGTCTGCTAAGACTCTTTATACTACTATTGTCAATGAGTTTGGGGAGCAGCCTACTGATGCTTTGATGGTTTTGGGTTTAGAGTCGGTGGTTGCTCTCGATGATTTGTTGGCTGCTACTAATAAGGTGCGGGACCAATTTAGTAGTTTTCCTTTCCCGGTAGTGTTGTGGGTGACGGATGGGGTTTTTAAAAAACTGGTGCGGGTGGCACCGGATTTTAGAACTTGGGCTGGTCCTCCCCTTCAATTTACGCTTCCTGATGAGGAGTTAACTGGTTTATTGCGCCAACAGGCAGAGCAAGTTTTTGCTGATGAGTCTAGCTTTACCTTAGAGGGTGATGAACTTGAAGCGGTTGAGCAGGATTTGCAAACTAGGGGACAAGAATTAGATCCAGAATTGAAGGCTAGTCTGGCTTTTATGAGGGGTTTGATTCATGAGAGATGTAATCAGCTTGATGCTGCTCTTGACTGTTATCAGCACAGTTTAGCTTTTTGGCAGCAAAATAGCCATTTACATCAACAGGGTTTAATTTCACTACATCTTGGCTTAGTTTACTACCGTAAGAGCGAACAAAATTGGCAGGAAAGTCGGAATTATCTGCAGCGATGTCTTGATATTTTTGAGAGTGCGCAACGTTCAGATTTAGTCGCCAAATATATTAGTCAACTTGGTAAGGTGCTGCGAGGCTTAGAAGATTGGGAATCTTTACACAACCTTACCCAAAAAGCTCTGGCACTACACCAAAATCGCGGCTCTCCAAGTCAGTTAGCTGAGGATTATGGGTTTTTGGCAGAGGTTGCCCTCAAAAATAATCGCTGGCAGGAAGCGAATCAATGGGCGAAACAAGCCCTGGAAATTTTAGATAACAGTTCCAATGTTGAAGAAGGCAGGAGAGATTATTTAGTTGGGCATTCAAACCTAACTGAAGACAAGCCACTTAATTGTGGTTTATATCATTTCATCTTAGCTAAATCGCAGCAAGAGCTAGATGAAATCCAAAATGCTATCAGCAATTTAGATAAAGCCAGAGATAAAACTCAGCCTCATCAAGATCTAAACCTTTATCTTGAGATACTAGCAAAATTGCGATCGCTCTATTTTGATCAAGGTAAGTATCGAGAAGCTTTTTACCTTAAGTTAGAGCAAAGGGAAGTTGAGAGCCAGTATGGTTTGCGGGCTTTCATTGGCGCAGGGCGTTTGCAGCCGGCAGTTGTGAGTAGGGGAGAGTGGGGGAGGGGGAGAGGGGGAGAAGGAATGGTGGGGAGTTTGGGTAGCTCTGCACTAAGTCGGGTAACTGCCGAAGAGCAAGTAGAGATAGCTGAGAGTACTGTAGCAGTTTCTGGACGGCAGCAAGATGTCGAGCGTCTGATTAACCGAGTTAACCGCCCTGATTGCAAGCTGACGGTGATTTATGGGCAGTCTGGGGTAGGGAAAAGCTCGATTTTGCAGGCAGGGTTATTACCAGCACTGGAAGTTAACTATTTTGAAGGGCGTGATACTGTGCCTGTCTTTGTCGATGTCTATACAGATTGGGTTGAGGAATTGGGCAATGGTTTAGGCATCAACTCTACACCACTGACAGAAGATAACCAATCCTGCCGTGGAATTGATTCCCTGGCAGATGAAAATTCAATTGTCAAACCTCAGTTAAACCAGCAAACCATTCTGGAACAATTGCGCCAAAATGAACATCGCCATCTGTTGACGGTACTAATTTTTGACCAGTTTGAGGAATTTTTCTTCATTTACAAAGAACAAGCCAGCAGACAGCCTTTTTATGAGTTTTTTGGAAAGTGTTTGGAGATTCCTTATATAAAGGTAATCCTCTCGCTGCGGCAGGATTATCTCCATTACTTGTTAGAGTGCGCTCGAACCACGAAGTTGCCAATCATTGATAGCGATATTCTCAGTAAAAATATCATTTATCACTTGGGTAATTTTTCGCAGGAGGATGCTAAATCTGTTATCCAAAGCTTAACGGAGCGTTCTCAATTTTACTTGGAACCTGCTTTGGTGGATGAATTAGTTAAGGATTTGGCGGGAGAAGTGGGAGAGGTGCGTCCAATTGAGTTACAGATAGTGGGGGCGCAACTGCAAACAGAGGGAATTACGACGCTAGAGCAATATCGGGCAAGTGGCACTAAGGATGAATTGGTTAAGCAATTTTTAGAAGAAGTCGTTAAAGATTGTGGTTCTGAAAATGAGAAGATTGCCACATTGGTTTTGTATTTGTTGACTGATGAAAATAATACTCGTCCACTGAAAACGCGTGCTGATTTGGAATTGGAGCTAGAAGTCACAGATGAAAAACTAAACTTGGTTTTAGAAATCTTAGTGGAATCAGGGATAGTGCTGAGGGTGCCAGCATCTCCTGCTGAGCGTTATCAATTGGTTCATGATTATCTAGTATCTTTTATTCGTACACAAAATCCGGAATCGGCACGATTAATTGCAGAGCTAGAGAGGGAGAGAGAGCAACGCCGGATTAGCGAAGCGAAAATGAATCAGGTTTTGCAAGAGAAGCTGCTCAATTCAGAGCTGATAAATCTGGTTTTATCCTCAGCACAGAATAGAGAGCTGGATCGAGTCTTATCAGCTCTAAAAGCAGGAATTAAACTGAAGCAGTCAATAGAAGAAATTCCTGAAGAAACTCAGTTAAGTGTTGTGACTGAGTTGAATAATGCGGTTTATGGAGTCAGAGAACTCAATCGTTTAGAAGGGCATAGTGGTAGTGTTACAAGCCTTAGCTTCAGTTCCAAGGGTAAGTTAATAGTTTCCGGAAGTGAAGACAAAACTGTCAAACTTTGGAATATTGAGGGCAGTTTACTGGCAACTTTAGTAGGGCATAATGGTAGCGTCACGAGTGTTAGTTTCAGTCCTGACGGTAAGTTGCTAGCCTCAGGGAGTAAAGATAAAACTGTTAAACTTTGGAATATTGATGGTAGTTTACTAGCAACTCTGGAAAGTCATAGGGGTAGTGTTACATTTGTAATTTTCAGCCCCGACGGTAAGTTGCTAGCTTCAGGGAGCGAAGATAAAACTGTCAAACTTTGGAACTGCGATGGCACTTTAATTAAAACTCTTAAAGATCACCAGGGAAGTGTTAAAAGTATTAGCTTCAGCCCAGACAGTAAGTTGCTAGCTTCAGCAGATACAAGTGACACAGTTATAATTTGGAGCCACAAGGGCGAAAAGCTTAGAACTATCGATGAAGATGGTATTATCAGTGTGATTTTAGCGGTTGATACTCAAAATATTGTTCTAGCTAATAAATATTTTTCGCTGAATTTTTTAGATATTAATGATAACCTGATCAAGAAAGAGTTGTTATCAACTAGAAGTTTTTATTCAAAAATAACCACCCTTAGTTTTAACAATGACAAAAAGATAGTATCTTTTGTAGAAGATAACTTTCGTTTATCCACAAAAAAAATAATTATAAATAAGAGTCGAAGTTTGGTATTGAGCAACTTGGGTTATACTCGAAAAGAGTTAGATGGACACGGTGATAGTGTAAACTCTCTAAGTTTTAGTTTCGATGGCAAGCTACTAGCTTCGGCTAGTAAGGATAATACAGTGAGAATCTGGAAGATATCTAGCAATTTTTTTTTACCTTACTAGAGATAATGAGAATGAGTTCACAAAGGTGAAATTCAGTTCTGATGGCAAGACTATTGCAGCTGGCAATTACCAAGAAATTAAATTATTGAGTCGTGGTGGAACCATGCCCAGAACTATTCAGGGAAATGGCTCAGTTATGAGTTTAAGTCCTGACGCTAAAACTGTTGTCACTCGCAGTGCTGATCATGTTGTGAAACTCTGGAATACAGACAGCGGAGAAATCAGAACTTTGCCTGTGTTTAGTAATAGTGTTAACAAAATTCAGGTTAGCCCTGATGGCAAGACTATTGCTACTGCTGATAGGGACAACATAGTACAGCTATGGAAAAGTGACGGCACTTTCATCAACACCTTAGAAAGTCATACTGACAAGATCAAAAGCGTCACTTTCAGTCCTGACAGCTCAATAATTGCCATTATCGGTAATAACAATGAAGTGAAACTCTGGAAGAGTGATGGAACCTTGATCAAAAGTTTAGCTGGACATACTGAGAGCTGCAAATTCCTTAGTTTCAGTCCTGATAACTCAATTATTGCTACTATTGGTGATGATAACTTGGTAAAACTTTGGAAGAGTGACGGTACTCTTATCAAGACCTTAATTGGTCATGCTGATATGGTAGAAAGTATCGATTTCAGTTTTGATGGTCAAATTCTTGCCTCTGTTAGCACTAGTAATAAGAGATTTTTTAGAGGTCGAAACAGCGAGATAAAACTTTGGCGTAAGGATGGCACTCTGCTCAAAACCATAGACTATCATTATATCAAAAGCATCTGTTTCAGCCCTGACAGCAGGATAGTAGCTGCTATCAGTGAGAACAATGTCGTCACACTCTGGAGTCTTGAAGGTAGATTACTAACAACTCTGAAAGGACACCAAGATCAAGTCAATGAGGTAAGCTTTAGTCCTGATGGCGAAACTATCGCCACTGCCAGTGATGACACAACCGTCAAACTCTGGAGTAAAGATGGCACTCTAAGCAAAACTCTTGGGGAGCATAGTGATAGAGTAACAAGCGTTAGTTTTAGTTCTGATAGCCAGACTCTTGCTTCTGTTAGTAAGGATAAAACAGTGAAAATCTGGAGCAGAGATGGCCAGATACTCAAAACTCTCCAGGGGCTTAGCAGTAAAAGTACATTCTCCAGATTCAGTTTTAGTTCTGATGGCAAGATAATTAACTGTGTCAGTAATAGTCAAGTGACACTTTGGAACCGTGACGGCAAGGAACTGAAAGTACTCAGAGGTCAAAATCTTGGTATAGTCAGTTTCAGTCTCGATAGTAGGACAGTTGCCTTCAGTGTAAAAGATAATTCTCTGAAACTCTGGGGTGTCGATGGGACTTTGTTAGCAACTCTCAAAGGTCATAATGATGAAGTCAACAGCGTTAGTTTCAGCCCTGATGGCGAAACTATAGCCTCTGCCAGTGATGACAAAACCGTCAAACTCTGGAAGAGTAGTGGTACTCTACTTCAAACTATGGAAGGACATAATGATAAGGTTAATAGTGTTAGTTTCAGCCTTGATGGTGAAACCATAGCCTCTGCCAGTGATGACAAAACTGTCAAACTCTGGAAGATTGATGGCACTCTACTGCACACTATTGACGGACATGGCGATAAGGTTAATAGTGTCAGTTTCAGTCCTGATGGTCAAATTATTGCCTCTGACAGTTATGACGAAATTATTAAACTCTGGAGGAATGATGGGACTCTGCTCCAAACCCTCAAGGTAGACGATTTGAGTTATAGTAATGGCAGTATGGATTTTAGCCCTGACTCCAAGATACTCGCCTGTGCTACTTGGGGAGGTGTGATCCTCTATATCCTCAACGGTACTTGGTTCAAAGAAACTAAGCTTGACAGCATCAAGAGAGTGGAGGATGTTAGTTTCAGCCCTGACGGTAAAGCGATCGCTGCCTCTACCGAAGAGGGTATAGTAATGTTAAGTTTGGAGCTAGATGAGTTACTGGAGCGCGGTTGCAATTGGGTACGTGGTTATCTAAAGAACAACCCAAATGTTGAAGAGAGCGATAGAACTCTCTGTGATAATATTGATACTTAACCCTGAGTGGTCAGTTGTAATTTTTCCTCTTCCCTGTTTTCAGTTTGTAGGTTGGGTTGAGGTAACGAAACCCAACAGATATCATGACTATAGTTGGGTTTCACTTGGTTCTACCCAACCTACTTTTATTAAGGTTAATTGACCGACTTAAGCTATGAAACTGAGGTTTTAATCCCAGGCAGGTGAATGGATTTATCCTCTTCCCTGCTGTCAGTTTGTAGGTTGGGTTGAGGTAACGAAACCCAACAGATATCATAACCATAGTTGGGTTTCACTTGGTTCTACCCAACCTACTTTTTTAAGGTTAATTGACTGACTCAAGCTATGAAGCTGAGGTTTGAATCCCAAGCAGGTGAATGAATTTATCTTCTTCCCTGCTGTCAGTTTGTAGATTGGGTTGAGGTAACGAAACCCAACAGATATCATAACCATAGTTGGGTTTGACTTTGTTCTACCCAACCTACTTTTATTAAGGTTAATTGACTGACTCAAACTATGAAGCTGAGGTTTTAATCCCAGGCAGTTGAATGGATTTGTCCTCTTCCCTGCTTTTACCAAAAACCTCTCTAGTTTTTTCACACAGTTTCCGAGCTCCTACTTCTGAATCAAGCCCAGAAACATCTAAATTATAAATAGGCACTTTCCGCTGTTGCAGGTCATAAGTATAAGTTTTATCATAATATTCCAGAATAATATCAAAAGCCTCAGCTAACTTACCCTGATGCAGTAGACTAAGAGCCTCTTTAGTACGCAAACCACCAAGCCGCTTGCGGATACGCTCTGTCGCTACTACTAACTCATTAATATCCTCACTTCCATAGATTTCTACTAGTAGGGCTAATCTTTCTGCCCTAGTTCTGCTAATCTGAATTACTGGAGCTGACTCCATTTGTTCAAAAATACCATCCGGAATCCGACAAACTCCAATGCGCTTGCTCTCAGCTTCAATCCATAAAGGTAATTGGCGATTAAAACTAGCCCACTTGATACTAATTAAATTCCAAAATTGCTCATTAGTAGGTTGAGGTGGTTGACCCAAACTACCATAACTGCTGCCACGATGATTAGCAATACCTTCTAAATCTAAAACCTGTTCACCCTGAGAATCTAAAGCAGTCAGAAGATTAGTTTTACCCGTACCAGTCATACCGCCAAGAATAATAATTTTCTGGGGTATTTGAAATAGAGAATGAGCCCAGCGACGAAAAGCCTTATAGCCCCCTGTTAATACAGAAACATTGAAGCCAGCAGTTTCTAATACCCAAGCTACCGCACCACTGCGCATACCTCCCCGCCAGCAATGAAGACGCACTTGGCGATTAGGTGCTAGTGTCTTAGCTTGAGTAATAAAGCTAGCAAATTTTGGTCCTGCGATCGCAAATCCCAATTCTATCGCCTGCTCTTTTCCCTGCTGCTTATAGCAAATACCCACCTCTGCCCTTTCTTGATCATTAAAGAGGGGAAAACTCTCAGCACCAGGAATATGACCTTGAGTATACTCAGCAGGAGAGCGAACATCAAGAATCACTCCTGGTGCTTTGAGAAATTCGTCAGTATCGAGGGCTTGGGGCATGGGGAGAGGGGGAGATGGGGGGATGGGGAGAGGGGGAGAGGGGGAGACGCGGAGATGGGGAGACGGGGAGATGGGGGGATGGGGTGATGGGGAGACGCGGAGATGGGGGGAAGGGGAGATGGGG
>JAAHGS010000135.1 GCA_010692645.1 Symploca sp. SIO2E9 | reverse complement strand
AACCTTCTACACCAAGAACATTCTGCTCAACGAAGGTTTGCGCGCCTGGATGGCACCGCAAGACCAACCTCATGAACAGTTTGTCTTCCCCGAGGAAGTTCTACCTCGTGGTAACGCTCTGTAGAAAAATCTTGGCAGTGAATACTGAAACTATAAAATCTTTAGTATTCACCAGCTTCAATCCCTCGTTATCTTCAAAGGTTAATATCTAGTGGTAACAATTCCTAGTAGTTCAATGGTTGCGGGTAACCGCGATCTAGAATCATCAGGCTTTGCCTGGTGGTCTGGTAACGCCCGCTTAATCAACCTCTCCGGCAAGTTGCTCGGTGCTCACGTTGCCCACGCTGGACTAATTGTCTTCTGGGCAGGAGCAATGACCCTGTTTGAGGTTGCTCACTTCATACCTGAAAAACCCCTTTACGAACAGGGTTGTATCTTACTGCCTCACCTAGCTACCCTTGGCTGGGGTGTTGGTCCTGGTGGCGAAATCGTTGACACCTTTCCCTACTTTGTTGTTGGTGTATTGCACCTGATCTCCTCTGCTGTTCTTGGCTTAGGAGGTATCTATCACGCTGTTCGTGGTCCAGAAGTCTTAGAAGAGTACTCTGGTTTCTTCGGTTACGACTGGAAAGACAAGAACAAGATGACCACGATCATCGGCTTCCACCTAATCATTCTAGGTCTTGGTGCTTTCTTACTGGTGATCAAAGCCATGTTCGTTGGAGGCGTTTACGATAGCTGGGCACCAGGTGGCGGCGACGTACGTCTCATCACTAACCCGACACTTAACCCAGCTGTGATCTTCGGTTATTTAGTTGATGCTCCCTTCGGTGGTGAGGGCTGGATTATCGGTGTCAATAACATGGAAGACATCATCGGTGGTCACATCTGGATTGGTCTAATTTGCATTAGCGGTGGTATCTGGCATATTCTCACCAAGCCTTTTGGCTGGGCTCGTCGCGCTTTCATCTGGTCTGGAGAAGCTTATCTCTCCTACAGCTTGGGCGCTCTTTCCTTGATGGGCTTGATTGCCTCTGTTTATGTCTGGTTTAACAATACCGCTTATCCTAGCGAATTTTACGGCCCAACCAACGCTGAAGCCTCTCAGGCACAGTCTTTCGTTTTCTTAGCACGTGACCAAAAACTGGGTGCTAACATTGCTTCTTCCCAAGGTCCTACTGGTCTTGGTAAATATCTGATGCGCTCTCCCACTGGCGAAATCATCTTCGGTGGTGAAACTATGCGCTTCTGGGATTTCCAAGGTCCTTGGTTAGAGCCTCTGCGCGGTCCCAATGGTCTTGATATCGACAAGCTTAAGAATGACATTCAGCCTTGGCAACTTCGCCGTGCAGCTGAATACATGACCCATGCTCCTAATGGTTCCATCAACTCTGTCGGTGGGATTATCACAGAGCCTAACGCTTTTAACTACGTTAATCCCCGTGCTTGGCTGGCAGCTTTCCACTTTATCATGGGTTTCTTCTTCCTGGTTGGTCACCTCTGGCACGCTGGACGCGCCCGCGCTGCAGCTGCTGGATTTGAGAAAGGTATTGACCGTGAAACTGAGCCAGTTCTTTCTATGCCTAACCTAGACTAGTTAGGTTATTAGATTCAGTTTTGAGCTGAAAATTCAAATTTAGTCATGAGACTCCTACTGACAAGTAGGAGTCTTTCTTTTATGCTATGACTAAGCAACAGGTTCTCAACGACTTCTGCTTATTTTTTAGAAAGGTTGCGTTAATTGTCATCCTCTTTTAGACTCTCCACCACGAGAAAGTGAGGAGTTTTTTTAGTGTACTGGCTCAAAATTAATTACGATCGCAATGAATATGTAGTCGATCTTGACCGCCTCAGCGCTTTTGCTTGCGCTCCTAATGGCAAGATAACCTTTTGGTTGCCTAACAGTACTATCCCAATTGTCATTAACCAGCAAAGTGACCCAGAAGCGTATCAGCAAATTTTCGACTATATCAAAGACATACAATACATGTCGGAGCACTTAAACAAGGAGTTCTGGATTAAAATTAACTACGAGCGCAACGACTATATTGTCAATCTCAATTGCATTAGTAGCTTTTGCCACAGCCCTAACAACAGGCTCACTTTTTGGCTACCAGATAGTTCTATCCCAATTATTATTAACCAACAAAAAGATCCTGATATTTATCAACAGCTCCTGGACTATATCGAACGTCAGACTGGGCAGCAGCTAACCTAGTAACAGAAATCCTTCTAACTACAAAATCCCTAGAAGGGTGGGGGGGATAGCAGCCACTAGGTTTGTTCATAGTTAGGGTTTGCTGAATAAGTCTGGTGGTAACGAGAGGGAGCTCTTAGCAGGGAGCAGGGAGTAGAGAATAGAACTAGGTATATCTCAGTTATTCGAGAAACGCTATATCTGCGCCGTTATTTTTGTTGATGGCAATCAACTATCAACCATCAAGCATCTACAAGCTTTTGCCAAGCTAATTTTGCTGCCCCCACCATACCCGCCTGATTCCCCAACTCTGCCGTGAGTAACTTTAGCCCTGCACGGGAACTAGGGAGTACCCGTCGCTCAATTTCTGCTAAGGTAGCAGGGAAGAAAAACTTAGCACTGGCACTGATACCGCCGCCAATAACGATTGCTTCTGGCGTCAAGACATAGATTAAACTAGCTAGTCCAATCCCTAAGTCTCGTCCATAGCTTTCCCAAAATTGTAAAGCTTGCTGATTACCTGCTGTTGCCATCAAGCCAAGTTCTGCTGGTTCTTTACCAGTGCGGCGTCGAATTGCCACAACCGAGACATATTGCTCCAGAGAACCCTGATTACCGCTATTACAACGGGGACCATTGGGATTTAAAGAAATTAATCCTAACTCACCAGCAGCACCTTGATGACCAGTAAAAAGCTTGCCATCGAGAATAATTGCACCTCCAACACCAGTACCTAAAGTCAGTAAAATCAGATTGCGAAATCGGCAACCAGCACCTAACCATGCCTCTCCCAAACCAGCACAATTGGCATCATTAGCAATCACTGTCGGGCAATTAATCTTCGCTTCTAAGTAATCAGCGAGAGGTACATCATGCCAGTCTGCTAGATTAATAGCAACTCTAGCAATTCTACCTGTAGCATCAATTGGGCCTGGAGTACCGACGCCAATTGCTAAACAGTTATTATCTGGATTGAGTTGTTCTATTGCCTCCACCATTACTTCTACGACATTGGTAGGCGTTGAAGGTTGGGGAGTAGCTATAGTTAAGGACTTTGAACAAGTGCCATCGCGTTGGAATCGCCCTAACTTAATGTTTGTTCCCCCTAAGTCAATGCCGATTACTTCTGTCATATTAGGTTTGGTTGATGGTTCATTGTCAATTTCATACCAATCAGGACTAGATTACCTAAATTCACAAAGTTTGGCGAGAGGGAATAAGATGTTCTCGGAGATAATACGCTCCGTCCAATGTCACTCTGATTTTGCCTATCATTTATCAGTATGAGAGGACACTAATGCCCCGTGAGTTAGCCAGATTAATAGGCTTTACAGATAATTTTCAACTGGGGCATGAATAGGACTCGGTCGTTCAAGCAATTGGCAAAGCTGTGCTTCCTATACTGCCAAAAGCAATTGACATTTCACTTTTAGAGCAATTAAACTTATGAATAGAACCCACATTCCGCACTTCACAATGTAATACCTAATGATTACGTATTTTGAGTAGCTTGGCGATCAGCTTCGCTGGTGCCGAAGGCAATCGCAAAAATCGAAAATCTTTAAGTATAAATACTCAAGGTGATCGCCGAGCGACCCAAGTTTAATGTACTACTTGTTATGTTACAAGCTGAAGTGCGGAAACTGGGATAGAAAGTCTTGTCAAGTCCTATGACTTAAATCCGGAGGGTAGTTTAAAGACTTTGAATAATCAATAGTTGGTGAAGTTATTAAACTTCTGTCAGGGATTATGATGAGCTAAGCATTCTCCGAGTAGCGAGGCATCCTATACAACATTAAATGTGTTAGAAAAAATTAACGCCAACACATACATATACAGGACGCAAATACATACATATACAGGCATTATTTAGACTAATTTACAAGTCTAAAACTCGTGTAAGACAGCTAGTAAGGTAGGCATAGTTTTGGCAGAACAGATATCAGACGGTACTCTCCCAGACTTTGAGGCAAAACAAAAATATCAGGCTTGTATAGCACAAAGGAAATGGGGAGAAATTTTTAGAGAGAGCTTTTATTTCGACAATAGTTCTGATCCGGGAGAGAGTTCTGATTCTGAAGATAATTTTAAGCGGGAATGGATGCACCATGTGTTGGAACCCGTACTTGGATGCTTAAAGATAAATAGGCATTCGCTTCAGATTCATCCTATCGAAAAAGAATTAATTTATTTATCAGCTTTAAGTATTTCTCAGCGCTGTCAGCTTTTTATTAGCTTTCCAGTATCCCCCGTATCGTTAGCAATATTGTTACTGGTTTATTCTGCACACCTTACCAGAGAAGACAGAGATATTTATCGCATCCATCATGCAGTAGCGGCTAAAGACTTTGCTATTTGGGTGAGACCCAAAAACAGTGGTCAAATTTTAAGTTTGAGAACTACTAAGGCTTTTAATCTTGTAGATACTGTGCGCTGCCAGTTGAGAGAGCGGATTGCCTGTTACCCAGCTTGTAAATTTAATGAATCACTTAAAAGCGAACGGCTTAAAGTTTTTACTGTACGTTCGCTCTCAGAAGCCATCGAATTATTAAAGCAGTCAAGTTATTGTTCTCTCGTTCTACTTGATGATCCATCTGGGCGAACTTATCCATCTCCATCTAACTACGGTAGCGAAGCGTTTAAATTAGCTAGCCTTTGTAAACGAAGACAAATCCCTATGGCTGGTATTGTCCCACCTTGGACAATGAAAGATATTGAATATCATGAAATTAATAATTCTTCAGGGATTCTTTTTTGGCCTATAGACTTCTTTGCTCTGCGTTCTTATTCATCCGAGCAGAGTCTCTTTGCTCATGGTCAAACTCATCATCCAATTGAGGAGAGTTATTTACTACTCGAAAGAAAACAGCAAGTTTTAAATGAAGCACAGGTCACGATTAGAACCTTTGACTTTGCCCCAGGAAATGAAGAAATAATTGCTGAACTTTTCCAAGAAACTTCAGATTTACTAATCGAGCTAGGAAAAAATAATCACTTGAGAAATGTTTGGGGAACGGGCTGGAAAATTTGGCGGGATATCTCAGCTCCAGTATTGCCCTTTCACCTACTTTGGGAACAGTTTATCCAAAAAGAATTTAAGCGTTTAGAAGCTGCTGCTAGCAGATGTGGAGATGATAAAGCACTAACTTTATACAATCTTCTAAATTCCCTAGCATCGAGGTTACAGAAACTTAAAGTTAATCCTTTTATGGAAATAATTCAAGCAGCAGATAGAAAAACTGTTGTTGCTGTAGAAAATGCCGAGCGAGCTGATGCCTTAGAAAAGTTTTTGAAGGAACGAGATAATCCCTGCTCTGATGTTCAAATATTACCGCTTAGCGAGTTAAGAGGTTTAGGAGGAGAAAGACTAATAGTTTTAGGCCAGCCAAAGGCTTGTTACCGTGACCTTTTGCAAACGACTTTCTTTCGGGAAATTGATGTTATGCTATGGTCAGTTTTGGCTGCTCGTGCCGAACGCTGGTGGAGTAATCTAGAAGTTGATGCTAGAAAATGGCATCAGAAAACTTGGCGATCGCTAACTGGGAAAGAGGAAGTAGGACGTTATGGCTATAGTCCTGAAACTACATCGGTTCAGGTAGTTAATACAGGGACAGCAAAACTGTCTAAGAGTATTGATTTATCGAAACTTGAAGAACGTTTCAGTAGCTTGAGTGGAACTAGTTTAGATTCTGGTTTGACGAGTTCTATTTTAAGCAGTTTAGAGTCTCATTACCTTGTAGAGTTTGAGCAGGGATTAAGAATTAAGGTTGCTCCCGGTAGCGAGTTTTTAGTGCTATCGCGTAAAAAAGTTCATGTTGTTGCTATCAAAGAACTTACTGCTGGCAAAAAGGTAGTTTTGTTTGAAGGAATGAACCGTGATGAATTATTTGCTCAAAAGGCAGGCTTACTTGAAGATACTAAAATAAACTATCTTTATCGCGTGCAGCTAGATGCTTGGCGTGAGTTAGTTAAGGAGAAGGTTAAAAAGTCTGATTTGCAAACGGTATGCAAACAAATTTTTCGTGATACAGGTTTATCTATAGGTGAAGAAACGATCCAGTATAACTGGATGGGAGGTAATGACCTTCTCAGTCTCCCTCAAGAGGAAGAACACTTTTTCTGGTTTATACCACCTTTGGCTCGTTCAGGTTTTAAAGACTTTTGGCAGAAAGTTAATCAATTTAGGATTAAGCGCCGAAAACTCGGTCAGGTGATAACTGCTTGTGCTCAAGAAGGATGGAAGGAGCGAAAATCAGATGAAATTGTTTTCCAATATCAGCAAGTTTTTATCACTGTCGGTGAGTTGCGAGATGCGATGCAGATTCTTAAAGTTCAGTCATATCCTCAACTAATTCCTCATCCTCCTGAATCTCCCTTCAATCGTATTTTCCCAATTAAAGGAGTAAGTAATGCCGCCTGAATCTATTCTTAGTAACCAAGGCTTAAATGGATCTAATTCTGATACTCAGAAGCAAAAAAAACATCTGCAGTTTGTTGAAAGTTTTTATCAACGCATTCACGGTCATATTACAGGAACATCAGAGCATCGAAGCTTGATAAGGGGTTCAACTGAACCTCGACGCTTAATGCCAACTGGCTACCTTTCTCCGCTACCGCCTCCCGCCGAAATATTATATAGCAGTCAGCAGCAAAACAATTTTCGCCCTAGTAATTGCGGTTTAGTGATTAATTTAGCACCGGACTGGGAGAAAAATTCATTACCTATTGAATTAAAGATTCGTTTTAGTGTTTTTCTGCCTAAACTTGATTTAAGTAAAGTTAATGAAAAGTCGCTACGCCCGATGTGGAAGCGTTTTGATATCAGTGCTGATATCAATTCCAGTATTCAAGATTTAGTGAGTCCTAATTCTTTAACACTGGCAAAACTAGATGGGGAAATTGCAGAACAACTGAAAAGCATAACTGAAGCACATCAGGCTGATTCACTGGCTTGGCTGTTTGGATTGGATCTGACTATTGATGATTTGACCGATTTAGAAGTTAACTATGTCCAGGCAAATCATCAAGAATTACAAGCTCAATTGCGAAAGCGGGTTACCAACAAAAGAAAAAAAAAGAACAATGATTCCTCTCCTGATAGTGAGATTAAGCCAGGGGAAGTTGCACCAGTTAACTTTCAAGTTAAGGTTGAAGTTCAAAAGAGAAATTTGGGTAGTCAAACAAGACTGCGCTTATTTCTAAGAAATCAGAGTCAAAAGATCGTTAGTTCTAGATATCCAAGAGATACAGGCTTATTTGGGTCTTGCTTAGAAATTGAAATACCTGAAGCGATGTGGAAACCGACAGAACTATCTCGTTTTCAGATATCTTATCAGGTTGACTCAACCGTTCCAGCACAAGGGATTAACTGTACACCAAAATGGGATAAAATCCAGGATAGGATTCGTATTTGGACTGAATTCTTACCTATACATTGGCAAAAGAGACTTTATACAGCTGGTATTCAAGCTCCTTTTAAGAGTTTGGCTTTATCTCAGGGAGATGCCGACTTAAAGATACTCCAGAATATTCTGCAAAAAATGCATGAGTATCAAGATAATTGGCAAGCATTAATTGAACAAAAGCATCCACAGACAGGAGGGACAGAACATCATAGTGAAGCTCAAAAAGATTTAAATAATTTTCAAAAAGAAATTGCTCGTTTGGAGTTAGGAATTCAGATTTTATCAGACCCAAAGTACGCTATGCTACGACGGGCATTTAATTTGATGAACCAAACGTTTACTGAAATTGACGATAAACGGAAAAAAATAAAAAAAATTGCTTATGAAAACTGGCGACCTTTCCAGATTGTTTACATTGTTTCTAATTTAGCCGCTTTAGCAGCACGACAATGGGAAGGAGATTTTGATAACAATCCCTTAGCACAGATTGACCACGCTGCTGTAGTTCATTTTCCCACCGGGGGCGGTAAATCTGAGGCAGTGATGGGACTAATTCTGACTCAATCATTTTTTGATCGTTTGCGAGGTCGAGATTGGGGCGTCGTGGCTTGGTTGCGCTATCCTCTGCGTTTACTTACTTATCAACAATTGCAGCGTTTTCTAGATACGCTAGTTGTTGCGGATGAAGTCAGGAAAAACTACACAGATTTAGCAAAAACTGCTGAATTTACTATAGGTTACTACGGCGGTCGAGACAACAGCCCTAATTCTCTCAAGTCTATTCCTGATGAGCTGGGAAGGTATGTAGGACAAGCTAAGGAGAAGATGCAGGAAGTTCTAGGAAAGACTCCAAGATATTTAACCCTAGCAGATGTTGGCTACTACGTTCCCGAATCAATTCAGCAGTATCGCATGGTAATGCGCTGTCCCTATTGTAATTCAGAAGAAGTTCACACTTTTATTGAGCCACAAACTAAGGAACTTCGACATCGTTGTGGATTTTTAGATAAACCTTTACCTAAAAGGGCTTGTGGTCGTGAAATTCCACTTTATATCGTCGATGAGGATATCTACAGCCGATTACCAAGTTTATTAGTAGGAACTCTTGATAAAATTGCTAATATTACTTTCCGTCCTGCCAGTCGCACTTTATTCGGTGCTGTATCAGATATCTGCTCCATACATGGTTTTGCCGCCAACAACACTTGTCACAAACAAAATAGTGTAGGTGGATGTACTCGCAGACACCTTAAATCCCTTTCTGCACCACCTGTTGACCCTGGTATCCCTTTGGTTTTCCAAGATGAATTACACTTACTGCGGGAAGAATTAGGGACGTTTGATGGTCATTATGAAGCTCTCATTGATGCTATTCATCAAGAGCGAGGCGCAAAACGTCCCAAGGTGTTAGCAGCAACAGCTACGATTGAGGGAGCACAGCAACAGACAAGACATCTTTACTGGCGAGAATTATCTCAATTTCCAGTAACTGGACCTGCTCAGGGACGTAGTTTCTATGCCAATGAGCATAGTGATTATGTTACTAGAGGTTTTGTAGGATTACGTCCAACAGCGGCAAATTCCCTTGATGCAGCAATGGCTCTGATTTTAGCTCTGCGGACTGAGTTAGAAATTCTTCGCAGCGATCCTAGCAAGTTTAAGGTTGAGTATGGACTAGATTCTTTAACTGATGAGGAATTTTTGAAGTTGGTTGATGACCATGATCTTTGCTGTACTTATGTAAACTCAAAAAATGATGGTTCTGATATTCGACGGTCTATTAATGAACAGGTGAAAGCAGGACTGCGAGAAGAGTTTGGGGAGGATAAAGCTAATGACATGCTCCCAGAAGCGGTTACTCTTACTGGAGATGATGGGATTGATGTGGTTAAGGAAGTTCTCAAACGCATGGAGACTTCTCAGAAGAAATTCAATCCCAATAGTCCCGAACGACTCTCAGATGTGGTTGCTACCAGTTTAATTTCTCACGGGGTTGATATTGACCGACTCAATTTGATGCTGTTTTATGGGTGGCCCAATACTACGGCGGAATATATTCAAGCATCGAGTCGTGCTGGACGAAATGTTCCAGGTTTAGTGTTCATTTTATTCCGACCGCAACGTGCAAGGGAACGGGCGATTTTCGACTATTTTACCAAAGTACATGAGTATTTGGAGCAGATGGTGGAAACTGTCCCCATTGACCGTTTTGCTCATAATGCACTTTATCGCACGGCTTTTGGTTTGCTGTTGGGTCGATTAATTCATATCGATGGTCCAGCTGCGCGACTAGGAAATCAAGAAATTGACTTAGCTCAACTAGATAAACTAGATAAATTACGAGAGTTAATTCTTGGAATTGGACAGGGAAGGATACCTATTGATATTAGTAAAGTTGTCAACAAAATTTTTACAACTATTAACCCGGATAATTTACCACAGGGAGAGGTGTTTGAAACTCCACTGAGTAAAGTAGAAGAAGCATTTATTTCTCAAATTGAGCGTATTGTCCAAGACCCAAATGAAAAGAATTTGGTCACTTTTGGGTTGACTAAAGATGATATTGCTCACGATTTCCGTTTGTTATTGTCTCTGCGTGATGTTGATGCAGGGATTCGCATTACTGGATACTAGTTATTTGGAGAGCAAATTATGAATCAACCAGCATATACCCGTTCTAAGGGCCAAGTTTTGCACAGCTTTGAACCCGGAAGTGTTGCCACAATTCCTGCTGGAACCATTGAAATTAAGCGTCACTTTGCCCGTCGGGTAGATAATCTTAGCAAAAAATTACAAGATGCTGTACGCCAAGAACTTTATCGTTGGGAGTATAAAGATGCTCAGATGAAGGCATTTGAAAATCATGCAGCAGAATGCGTTTTTGTAACTACCCAATCAGTTAATGGGAAAAGATTAGATGTCCGAGAGTGCGCTAAGTGCGGAGCAATCCGTTATCTGAAACGATGGAGAGATGATAAAGATGCTCCTTGTCATCGTTGCCAACATCCTACTCTAAATGAAATCCCCTTTGTTTTTGCCCATGCTGATGGCACAATGATTCAGCTGAACCCAAGTGTTTGTCCGCAACATGATCTAGAATATCTAGTTTTAGAAAGAGGAGCTAAAAAACGCTGGCGGTGCAAGGTGAATGGGTGTAGTCATGCTAAAGACATCATTTACCAATTGCCTGCAAGGTCTATTATGAGGCGTCCTGATATTAAGAATTCTGTAGAGCAAAGCACAGGACATTCCCCAAGCTCAATCATGAGCTTAACAAATGTTTCTGACAAAAAACTTCAGGTTGTTCATTCAATTTCTCGAATTAACCCCACATCAAATGTTGAGATTTTTTTAGGCTATCCTGAGTCACTTGATACTCTTTTGACAATTTATTTAGGCTACTTCAGCTCTCAAAAACAAAGACTTTCTGAACTGACAGAAATGATTCGGGTTTTGGGTCAAGGAACTCAAGAAGATAAAAAAGAGCTGGAGCAACTGATTAAAACCTTGAAACTAAGTGGTTTAGATGATATCACAATTCAAACAATCCTAGCTAATAATAAAGAAGTTAAGGAAAGTGAGGCAGGGGGGGCTGTGGTTGAACAACTAAGACAAGCTCTAGGACAACTTTCCTCCAAGACTAAAGATTTGTTAGGAGATGCTGAAGCTGAAAAAGAAACACGCGATCGCCAAGAAAGTTTAACAACTGCTCAAGAAAATGCTCTGACCTTACGAGAACAACTTAGTGACTATGCAGTATTGCTGGATTTAGAGCGTGAAAGCATTGATGATGCTATTGTACGTTTGGGTAAAATTAATTCTCTGTTCCAGAATAGTCTTTCAGATGCAAGAGATTTGATGCGAAAGAGCCTGGGAATTAATCAGGTGATGGTGATTCAAGACTTGCCTGTTTTACATATTGCCTATGGCTATACTCGCCTTTATCATCAGCCAGAGGCTTCTGTTTTATGGGCATTTGACCGGAAAAACTTTGATCTTGCGGGTGATGAACCAGCAGACAATTGGATACCTATGCCTATTTACAAGCTCAAAACTGAGGCACTTTTATTTCAATTTGATGCCAAACGCATTGTTAAATGGCTTCATGCCAATAATCTAGCCCCAGATCCAGCTACTATTACAGAACCTACACTCTGGCTTCTAGAACATCATAGTCGGGTGACGAGCCGTAGCGGTCCGGCTTTTGATGATAATATTTCTCCAGATTTCCTAATTCCCTGGTTAGTCAGTTCGGCACTACACAGTGCTAATCATCTTTTGATTAAAGCGATCGCAGACCAAAGTAGCTTCGGAGAAACGGCTCTTTCCGAACATCTATTGCTAAGCCTCAATCAGACAATTATTTTTGTAAATCGCCTTCAGGAGTTTTCATTGGGAGGGCTAAAAACCTTCTTTGAGCAGCGTCTAGACCAAGCATTCAAGAGCCTTCTGGAAGAGCGTGGTGATTGTATGTTCGATCCTGACTGTGAAGAGAGGCTAGGCGGAGCTTGTGCTGGATGTTTACATTTACCAGAGGTAGTCTGTCGCCTCTTCAACAATGCTCTGAGCCGTATCTTACTGTACGGCGGTGAGATTGGTGCGGAGATGGAGGGGATCGAAAGAACCCTGTGGTGTAATTTATCTTCTCATGTTGGGAAAGAACAGTTTATCGGTTTGTGGGATAGCCGTTTGGACTAATGCATAACTATTTTTACGCATTGACCTAATTGCGTTCTCTAGGATTAATTAACTCACTCAAACCCTCTCCTACCAAAGACAAACCCACTACCATCATTGTCATCGCTAAACCAGGAAAAAGTGCTGTCCACCAAACTCCAGTAGGTAAGGCATCGAGGGCTTGGCGCAAATCATGCCCCCACTCTGGCGTCTCTTCTGGCAGTCCTAGTCCCAAAAAGCCTAAACTTCCCAAAATTAAAATAGCGTCAGCAGCGTTAAGAGTAAATAATACTGGTACACTGCCGATAACGTTAAAAAACAGATAGCGAGACAAAATTCTTGGTGTAGAAGCGCCCATTGCTTGCGCTGCTTCAATAAACAGTTCGTTTTTGACGCTGGCGGTATGGTTACGGACGACTCGATAATACTGGGGTACATAGGAAATGCTAAGAGCAATGGCAGCATTGAGTACTCCTCGCCCTACCACGAATGCTAGCGTTACTGAAAGTAGCAATCCTGGTAGGGTATAGATAGTGTCCATCAAAAATAACAGCACCCGGTCTAATTTACCACCTATGTAACCACTAACTAAGCCTAAGGGTACGCCAATGATTAGACTTAGTGAAGTGGCTAGAATTACTACTTGTAAGGCGGCTTGAGTGCCAAACAAAGTTCGAGAGAAGACATCATAGCCTTGACGTGTTGTGCCAAACCAATAACGAATTCCTGGTGGCTCAAGGATGGGGTTACTCAGAGATTCTATTGGGTTTTGCAGCCATCCCCAAGTTTGTAAACTGGGAGCGATAATCGCTACTGAGACAAAGAAAATTGTGATTACTACTCCCACCACCATCAATTGTATGGAGAGGCTTGAATGCTCATAAAAATTTAGAAAACGGGGCAAAGATTGTTTGGGTGATGTCATGGGATTAGAAGTTACAGGAGTTACAGGAGTTCAGGAAAAAAATCCTTTGATTGTTGATTCTGAACTTTTCCCGCACAACTGATAACTCCTGTATTGTTTCTTTATATACTCTTTGCCCGAAGTGTTATTGTAGAAAGCACTATTTGCTGGCTGCAACTCCAGCTGTTAGATATTGTTCAATCGTCTGACGATATTCGCTCTTTTGCTTGAGTCCTTTCAGCTGCGTTAAGATTTCTTTGTCTTTAAATAACTGCACTGTGGGTGTACCTGTAACCATCGCGTTTTGGGCAATTTCTGGATCTGCCTCGATATCTACTTCCACAAAATGGATCTTGCCCTCAAATTCATCTACTACTTTGTTGAGGATTGGTTTGAGAGTGCGGCAAGGACCACAGGTTGGTGAGACGTATTTTACCATGATTAAGCGATCGCTATCATGGAATAGTTTACGCAAAGCGTAACCGCCGACATGACGTGTGTTATTGATATCAAAGGTTTCTGCTGTGGTGGCGGCTGGTTTTTCCTCGGCTGTCTCGGTTGCTTTAGCTACTGGTTGCTCTGGCTCTAGCTGCTGATGATATTCCTGAATTAGGTTAGTAGCAGAGAGCCAACGTTCTGATGACATTGCTGCCATACAGCCGGTACCAGCAGCGCTGATGGCTTGTCGAAATTCGTGATCCTGTACGTCACCAGCAGCATAAACACCTTCGACGCTAGTTTCTACTGAATTGGGTTTGGTGACAATGTAACCTACTTCATCTAGTTCTAATTGTCCTTTAAATAGAGAAGTATTGGGGGTATGACCAATGGCGTAGAACATGCCCTTAACCCCGATATCACGCTCCTCACCAGTCTTAGTATCTTTGACTTTAACACCAGTCATGCGATTATTCTCACCGAAGACATCTACTGGCTGAGTGTTCCAGTGAATGGTGATTTTTGGGTTATTGAGGACTCTATCCTGCATGGTTTTACTGGCTCGCATGACGTCGCGACGCACTAGCATGTGGACGTGGGAGCCATATTTGGTGAGATAGATCGCTTCCTCTGCTGCTGAGTCTCCTGCTCCTACTACTGCTAGTTCCTCGCCAGCAAAAATGGGGGTAGCGCCATCGCAGATAGCACAGGCAGAAATACCATTGCTCCAGTATTGTTCTTCGCTTGGTAGTCTTAAGCGTTTGGCGGTGGCACCAGTAGCAATCACGATGCTATTGGTTTTGACTTCCCTCTCGGCAGAGCGCACAATAAAAGGACGCTGGCTCAAATCCACGAAGGTGACATCTTCTGTATAGCACTCGGTCCCCCAGCGCACTGCTTGGGCTCTCATTCTTTCCATTAACTGCGGTCCTGTAATTCCTTCCGGAAAACCAGGGAAGTTCTCGACTTCTGTGGTAGTCATTAGTTGTCCGCCCGGTATGCCCCCAGCCTGGAAGCCTTCAAACATTAGGGGTTTAAGGTTTGCTCGTGCTGCGTAGATGGCGGCTGTGTAGCCTGCAGGACCAGAACCGATGATTACTAGGTTTTCTACATTTTGGTTGGACATAGTTTAAATAAACTCATAACGACTACGTTTAAAAATTAGTATAACAGTTTTCAGACAAAATGGGCAAAGGGCAGAAGGCAGTCCCGATGAAAAAATTTCATCACCAATGGATGTCAGTAGATTCTTTCGGTTTTCCCTGTTCCCTACTTAGAAGTCAGGAGGTTATGAACATTTGGAAAAACCATAAATGGTATTGTCATAGAGCCTCTTGCAGGTGAGCGAAAAAAAGGTTTGGGGGGCAGAGTCTGTTTTCAAAGAAGCTGTGTCCTAACACTGCAGCTAACAGCTATACTAGTTTTTTATATTATTGATGCTTTGATTTGTATAACACTATCTTGTCAAAATACATTTTAAAGCAGAAGTTATGCAATAAATAAGCAGAAAATGTGACGACTCAGTTGAGTTAAAGCAAGTTAAATTGCCAGATAATGACACTGAAGCATGAAACTTACTTCAAACTTTTTAATCAATGACTGCTATGGATAACAAATCAGATGAGTTACTAGAAAAAATTCGCCAGCAATTTGATTTTGGTCCCTATCCCAGGATTGCGATCGATAAATCTCCCAAGAATGAGGCTGCCTCCCTTTATATCCACAATTTAGTTACGCCTTACTATTTAAGGAATCAACAGGTAATTGATACGGAGCAGAAAGTAATTTTAGATGCTGGATGTGGTAGTGGCTATAAGTCTTTAGTCTTAGCAGAAGCTAACCCTGGAGCAAAAATTGTTGGTATTGATATCTCAGAGCAATCCCTTGATTTAGCTCGGAAACGCTTAGAGCATCATGATTTTGAGAATGTTGAATTTCATCAACTTTCGATTTATGATTTGTCCAACAGGGATTGGGAGTTTGACTACATTAATTGTGATGAGTTACTTTACCTGTTTCCTGAACCAGCTGTGGCACTCCAGGCAATGAAGTCGGTGCTTAAGCCAGATGGAATTATTCGCAGTAATCTACATAGTTCAATTCAGCGTACTAGTTATTTTCGTGCCCAAGAAGTCTTCGGGATGATGGGGTTGATGGATAGCAATCCAGAGGATATGGAAATTGAACTTGCCTTAGAAACAATGAAGGCTTTGAAGAATAATGTTGACCTTAAGGCAAAAACTTGGAATACCAGATATGAGGGAGAAGAGGGTAAACAATCGGTTTTAATGAACTATCTCTTTCAGGGAGATAAGGGCTACACGATTCCTGATTTATTTACGGCTTTGAGAGGAGCTGAACTGGAATTTATCAGTATGGTGAATTGGCGACAATGGGATTTAATGAACTTGTTCAAAGAGCCAAATAATTTACCAGTATTTCTGGCAATGAGCTTACCAGACATTTCTGTAGAAGAACGATTGCGTTTATTTGAGCTGTTACATCCTATTCATCGCTTGTTAGATTTTTGGTGTGGACATCCTGAGCAAGCTCAACTTTGGGTTAATGTTGCTGAGTGGAGGGATAGTGATTGGCAGCAAGCAAAAGTAGATTTGCATCCTCAGCTGAGAACATCTGTGGTGAAAACAGAAATGGTCAGATGTATCAATGATTTACAGCCATTTGAAATTAGTAAATATTTACCCGTTACTGGATTTCAATCTCTAGTAGATAGTGCAGTTGCCTCTTGCTTATTGTCTTTAATGGAGTCTTCTCAATCGATGTCGTCGCTGGTGGAGCGATGGCTGAAACTGCACCCAGTGCATCCGGTAACCTTGGAGCCAACATCTGAACAAGAGGCTTGGGAAATAGTGAAGCAGGCGCTGACTGGGTTGGAGGATTATGGGTATGTGTTGTTAAGCTATTAGATTTAAGGTACTGTACCAGTCCGTTTTTCCAGTTCCTTAACAACAAAACTAGGTACTCCGAATTCTTCACCCTTAACCAGAGTGCAATCAAGTACTGCCAGAAGAAAGCCTTGAATTGAAATCGGAACTCCCGGCATCACTTTTGCCCGCTCCAGAAACTTACGCCATGGCCCCTGATTTTTACCGTAAAGCTCTACTAAGTGTAATCCTGCCAGATACTCGGCTAGAGGGTCAAGGGCAAAGCGGATTTGGTCTAGAGCTGGACCAATAGTTTGAATCAGGCGCAAGCGCTCTTCGAGATACTTCAAGCGCACTTGAGCATCATCACCTTCCAGTGCCGCTAGTACATCAAAACGTTTGCTAGGAGTTGGTCGATAATTACTCTGCAAATATTCCCAAGCAATTACCTTCGCATCTTGGTGAACAGTAGTTGAAGTAAAGCGATTATCGCTCTGAGACTCTACCTCAAAATTATCCCCTATTACCGCTCGATTGAGTTCGTTTAAGTAGCTCAGCATAAGATCAGGGATATTATACTGCTGGGGTAGTTTATCAGCCCAATTTTCCCAAACCTTGTGGTGCTAGAGTCTGGATTGAGACTTTCTCAAATGTTGAGGTAATCAATTGCGGTTGATTTTCCTATTTCATGCTTGGGATACTCTTGAACCAGGATTAATCGGGCAAAAACCGGATAAATCGGTCAAGGTCATTTTATTGTTGTCTGAGTGAGGGTTGGTCGTGTCAGCAATTGGGGTTGAGCTTCCCACCCATCTATCT